>NZ_RZPF01000298.1:0-7300 GCF_004022735.1 Mesorhizobium sp. M7A.F.Ca.AU.001.01.1.1 | reverse complement strand
GCCTGATCCAGATGGCCGCTCCCGGCGTGACGGCACTGATCGATCCGCTGGCTCCCGATATCGACCTGAAGCCGTTCTTCAGGCTGATGGCCAACGAGGCGGTGGTCAAAGTCTTCCACGCCGCGCGGCAGGACATCGAAATCATCGTCCATCTCGGCGATCTGGTTCCGCATCCAGTGTTCGACACGCAAGTGGCGGCGATGGTCTGCGGCTTCGGCGACAGCGTTTCCTACGATCAGCTCGTGCAGCGCATCACCGGCGCGCGGCTCGACAAGTCGTCGCGCTTCACCGACTGGCGCCACCGGCCGCTTTCCGACAAGCAGCTCGACTATGCGCTGGCCGACGTCACCCATCTGATCGAGGTCTATCAGCACCTCAGCGCCGAACTGGCGCGCGAAAACCGCGCCCATTGGCTCAACGAGGAAATGGAGGTGCTGACCTCGCGCGAGACCTATGATCCGCACCCCGAGGACGCCTGGAAACGGCTGAAGATGCGGCTGCGCAAGCCGCAGGAACTGGCGATCGTGCAGGGCGTTGCGGCGTGGCGCGAGCGCGAGGCGCGCGAACGCGACGTGCCGCGCGGCCGCGTGCTGAAGGACGACGCGATCTACGAGGTGGCGCAGCAGGCGCCGCGCGACGCGGCAGCCCTTGGCAAGCTGCGCACGACGCCGAAGGGCTGGGAGCGCTCGTCGACGGCAACGGCGCTGCTCGGCGCGGTCAACACCGCCCTTGCCTTGCCCAAGGAGCAGATGCCGAAACTGCCAAAGAGTTTCCAGCCGCCCGAGGGCTCGAGCGCCGCGGCGGAACTGTTGAAGGTGCTGCTGCGGATCGTCGCCGAAAAGGAAGGCGTCGCGTCCAAGGTGCTGGCCTCCAGCGACGACATCGACCGTATCGCCGCCGAGGGCGAGGACGCCGACGTACCGGCCCTGCAGGGCTGGCGGCGCGCGGTGTTCGGCGAGGCCGCGCTCAAGCTGGTGCGCGGCGAGATCGGCATCAAGTTCGACAAGCGCAAGATTGCGGTGTTCGACCTGTAGACGTCCCTCGCGGACTTTCCTTCTCCCCTTGCGGGAGAAGGAAAAGGTGCTCTGCTCAAACCACGCCGAGCAGGTGTAGGGCGAACCAGATCCATCCCAGCAGGAGAATCACCGCACTGACGAAGAACGAGCGGCTGCGCAGCAGCAGATTGTTGCTGGTCAGGTGAACCCAGGCGTGGAAATAGCGCGATGCGACGAAAATCCACATCAGCGCCAGGGTCAGATAGTTGACGCCGTTGGTCAGGTGCAGCGTCAGGCACAGCACATAGAACAGCACCGGCAGCTCGAACTGGTTGGTGAGATTGGCGGCAACGGTGACGCTGGAGGCCGGCTCGGTCGAACGCACCTTGAACTGAGCTGGCTTCGCCTCGCCTGACCTGATTGCGCCGTATCTGCGGCGACCCAGGACGCAGTAGACGATGTAGATCAGCAGCACATGCGCCAGAACAGGCCAGAAGATCGTGGTCTGGTTCACGAAGTTTCCCCTAGCGGGCTGAGCTTTGCGCGCGGCATCAGGCCAGGCGTTTCTGGCCTGCCAGCCAGAAGGCGGCAATGACGATCACCGGGACGGCGAAAAGCGCGAATTTGGTGACGGTGAGCGCCGAAGCCAAAGACAGCGAGTCCGGATTCGCCGACAGGAAATCGGACAGAAGCCGCGCTACCGCGATGTTCTGGGCGTAGTCGGCAAGCGTGTAGGGCAGCACCAGGACCAGCGCGAAGATCGACTGCAGCTGCACCGGCTGCACGCGGAAAGCCTTCAATCGCCGGCCGGTGGCCAGGATCAGGCTGACCAGCGTCACAGACAGCAGCGCCGGGAACAACAGATCGAAGGTCAGATAGTGCCAGACGAGAATGATCTCGCCGCCGCGCCGGCCGAGTGCCGTCAGCCAGGCCATGCCTTCGTCCGGAGTGAAACCGAAAATACGCATGTCGAGTGATGGCAAGCCGCCGCTCAACTGGCGGAAGTAGAGGAATTCCATAGCCGTCATGGCGATGAAAACCACCGCCGACAGGAAACAGAGTGCGCCTGCGTGGCGCGGCAGCCGCAGGATCGTTGCCGTCAGGCTCCGCCCGAGCCCGTACTGGTCAGGCTCCGCCGGGATAGTTCGGGCTTTCGCGGGTAATCGTGACGTCATGGGCGTGGCTTTCACGAAGTCCGGCATTGGATATGCGCACAAAGGTGGCGCGCTCGCGGAAATCGGCAAGGTCGCGGCCACCAACATAACCCATAGCGGCTTTCAAGCCGCCCGCAAGCTGGTGCAGCACGCCAGACACAGGTCCTTTGTAGGGAACCTGCCCTTCGATGCCTTCCGGGACCAGTTTCAGCGTGTCGCGCACCTCGGCCTGGAAGTAGCGATCGGCCGAGCCGCGGGCCATGGCGCCGACCGAGCCCATGCCGCGATAGGCCTTGAAGGAGCGGCCCTGGTGCAGATAGACCTCGCCCGGGCTTTCGTCGGTTCCGGCCAGCAGCGAGCCGATCATGGCCGCACTGGCGCCTGCGGCGAGCGCCTTGGCCAGATCGCCGGAATATTTGATGCCGCCATCGGCGATCACCGAGACGCCGGATTTGTGCGCCGTCTCGACCGCCGACATGATGGCTGAGAGCTGCGGCACGCCGACGCCGGCAACGATGCGGGTGGTGCAGATGGAACCCGGGCCGATGCCGACCTTGACGGCGTCGGCGCCGGCGTCGATCAGCGCCTGCGTGCCCGCGGCGGTGGCGACATTGCCAGCCAGGATGCGGACGGAGTTGGATAGTTTTTTCGCCCGCGTGACGGCGTCGAGCACGCGCTGCGAGTGGCCATGCGCGGTGTCGATCACCAGAAGGTCGACGCCGGCATCGATGAGGCGTTCGGCGCGCTCGAAACCGTCATCGCCGACGCTGGTGGCGGCGGCGGCGCGCAGGCGGCCCTGTGCGTCCTTGGTGGCGTGCGGATTGAGCTGCGACTTCTCGATATCCTTGACGGTGATCAGTCCGACGCAATTGCCCTGCCTGTCGACGACCACCAGCTTTTCGATCCTGTGCTGGTGCAGGAGGCGCTTGGCCTCGTCCTGGTCGACGTTCTCCTTGACCGTGATCAGGTTGTCACGGGTCATCAGTTCATGGACCTTCTGCGCCGGATCGGACGCAAAGCGCACGTCGCGATTGGTCAGGATGCCGATCAGCCGGCCGATCTTGTGGCCGCCGCTGCCGCCGTTCTCGACCACCGGAATGCCCGAGATCGAATAGCTGCGCATCAGGCCCAGCGCGTCGGCGAGCGTCGCGTCGGGGCCGATGGTGACGGGATTGACCACCATGCCGGATTCGAATTTCTTGACCTGCCGCACCTGCTCGGCCTGTTCGGCCGGCGAGAAATTGCGGTGGATGACGCCAATGCCGCCGGCCTGGGCCATGGCTATGGCAAGCCGGGCCTCGGTGACGGTGTCCATCGCCGCCGACAGGATCGGCACATTCAGGTCGATGTCGCCGGCGATGCGGGTGCGGACATCGGTTTCGCCGGGCATGACCTCGGAATGACCCGGCTGCAGCAGCACGTCGTCAAAGGTCAGCGCCAATGCGCCGGTGGACGTTTCGATGATTTTTGCCATGGCCAGTCCCTTGAACATAAAAACGGTGGGGGAATACAAAAAAGCGCTGGACCGGAATGGACAGCGCCGACTCGTTTCTTCCCTTTCAGGATTGGCGCTGGCTGGTACCACGTCCAAGCACCGATGAAAAGCGGATGATTTCACGCTCCCGGAAAGGTGACTTTCCGGCGAAGGGATGCCACCTGTGGTTGCCGGTCGCACAAAAGTGACAGCAAATTAATGCGACATCCCGGCGAAGGCATGGTAACCGCCCGCCTCAGGGCCGACATGCAACCGGCAACGCAACATTCAAGTCTGGACGCGTTCCTTGAACCGCACCATCCCGCTTATATTGGCGGTCGCCCTTTTCATGGAAAACATGGATTCGACTGTTATCGCGACATCGCTGCCGGCGATCGCCGTCGACATCCACACCAGCCCGATCGCGCTCAAGCTGGCCCTGACCGCCTATCTCGTCTCGCTGGCGATCTTCATTCCGATCAGCGGCTGGATGGCCGACCGTTTCGGCGCCAAGAATATCTTTCGCGCCGCGATCGCCGTCTTCATCGTCGGCTCGATCGCCTGCGCGCTCTCCGGTTCGCTGCCGGCTTTTGTGGTCTCGCGCTTCCTGCAAGGCATTGGCGGCGCCATGATGACACCGGTCGGGCGGCTGGTGCTGGTGCGCGCGACACCGAAGAGCGAACTCGTCGCGGCGATGTCCTGGCTAACCGTTCCGGCGTTGGTCGGACCGTTGGTCGGGCCGCCGGTCGGCGGCTTCATCACCACCTACTTCACCTGGCACTGGATCTTCCTGATCAATGTGCCGATCGGCCTGATCGGCATCTGGCTGGCGACGCGTTTCCTGCCGGAGACCGAATCGATGGAGACGCCGCCGCTCGACTTCCTCGGCTTCGTGCTAAGCGGGCTGGCGGCATCCGGCGTGGTTTTCGGCCTGTCGGTGGTGAGCCTGCCCTATTTGCCGCCGGCCACCGGCCTTATCACCGTAGCGGTCGGCCTGCTGTCGGGCGCGCTCTATCTGCTGCACGCGCGGCGCGCCAAAAATCCCTTGCTGGCGCTCGAATTGTTCCGCAACCAGGTGTTCCGCTCCTCGGTGCTTGGCGGCGGACTGTTCCGCATCGGCATTGGTGCCGTGCCGTTCCTGCTGCCGCTGATGTTCCAGATCGGTTTTGGGCTGACGCCGTTCCAGTCCGGCATGATCACCTTCGTCTCGGCGATCGGCGCCATCGGGATGAAGTTTGTCACCGCGCTGATCTTCCGCGTCGCCGGCTTCCGCCGCGTCCTGGTTGTCGGTTCTCTGGTCGCCGCCGCCTCGATCGCCATCAACGGCCTGTTCACACCCGACACACCCTATCTCTTGATGCTGGCCATGCTGCTCGTCGGCGGCTTCATCCGCTCGATGTTCTTCACCGGCGTCAATGCGCTCGCCTATGCCGAGGTTTCGGCTGAAGACACCAGCAAGGCGACACCGATCACGGCGGTGTTCCAGCAGTTGTCGGTCGCGCTCGGCGTGGCGCTGGCCGGCGGAATCCTGGAGGTGTCCACGAGCCTGCACGACAGGTCACTGACGCTGGCGGATTTCCACACCGCGTTTTTCGTCGTCGCGGCGATTTCCGCCGCCGCGTCGCTGTCGTTCATGCGGCTGGCGCCCGATGCCGGCAACGCCATCTCCGGCCACGGCCGCCTGACCACACCCAAGACGCTGGAAACGAGCACGGCGGGGAAGTAGTTCCCTCTTGCCTTCTCCCCTGTGGGAGAAGGTGGATCGGCGCGAAAGCGCCGAGACGGATGAGGGGTGTTCCAGCGGAGTGAAACGTTGGCGCTCCCTGGAGCTCATCCGTCGCCTTCGGCGACACCTTCTCCCAGGGGAGAAGGAAGATCTCGCCCTTTGAAATCCTTGGCCAGCAAATAAAGCTCGACCGATTCATCCCGCGACGCCGGCGGCTTGACGTGATGGACCGAGCGGAAATTCTTCTTGAGCATGGAGAGCAGTTCGTTTTCGGCGCCGCCCTGGAAGGTCTTGGCAAGGAAGTGCCCGCCTGGCTTCAGCACCGACAGCGCGAAATCGGCCGCCACCTCGCACAGATGCATGGTGCGGATATGGTCGGTCCGCTTGTGGCCGGTGGTCGGTGCCGCCATGTCGGACAACACGATATCGGGATCCCCACCCAGCGCCTCGGCCAGCTTCTGCGGCGCCTGCGGATCGAGGAAATCCATCAGCAGCACCGGTGCGCCGGGCACGGCGTCCATTTCGAGATAATCGATGCCGATGACATGCGGCTTGTCGGCCGTCGATTTCGTCCGCGCGGCGGCGACCTGGCACCAGCCGCCGGGGGCGGCACCGAGGTCGATCACCTTCATGCCGGGTTTCAACAGATGATGCTTGTCGTCGATCTCGATCAGCTTATAGGCCGCGCGTGAGCGATAGCCGTCGGCCTTGGAGCGCTGGACATAGGGATCGTTGATGTGGCGCTGCAGCCAACGGCGCGACGATTCCTTCAGCCCGCTCTTCTTCTTGATCCGCGTCTTCAGCACGCGAATGCTGGCGGATCCTGGTTTTTCCGGTTTCTTGGTCATTGCCTGATTTCTGGTCCGGGTTTTCTCGCTCGTCGAGTTGTGCTCATTTTTCGACGTCTGCGCGTTTCGTGAAGGGCTTCCCCCACTCCGTCTCGGCTTCGCCGAGCCACCTCTCCCCCCTCCGGAGGGAGAGGAAGGGAGCCAGCCTGCATAAGTTCACGCCTTTCCTCTCCCCGTCGATCGGGGGAGAGGTGTCGAGCGTAGCTCGACGGAGTGGGGGTCGACTGTTCACGCTCTGCCACGCCCATCGTTGCGCCAGACGCCATCATCGGCCATCAATTCGCTCAAAATACCTTCGCGCAGGCCACGATCGGCGACCCGCAACCGCTCGGACGGCCATACGGCGCGGATCGCTTCGAGGATAGCACAGCCGGCCAGTACCAGATCGGCGCGATCGGCACCGATGCAAGGGTTGGCGCAGCGCTGCTGGAAATCCCAGCCAACCAGTCTTTCGACCATGCGGTCGACGCTGTCGCGGTCCATCCACAGCCCGTCGACACGGCGGCGATCATAGCGCTCGAGTTCAAGGTGGACACCGGCCAGCGTCGTCACCGTTCCGGACGTGCCCAGCAGATGGAAATTCGGGCTGGCCTTGAGATGGCTCAGCCGATCGCGACCGTCGAAGCTGGCCAGCCGGCCGGCAACGTCATCGACCATGGCGGCGAAGATCTCGCGCGTCACCGTGCGGCCGCCAAAGCGCTCGGCCAGCGAGACGACGCCGACCGGCAGCGACGTCCACGACACGATATGATTGGCCAACCTCGGCGAACGGCGGCCGGCGAGATCGATGAGCGCGATTTCCGACGAACCGCCGCCAATATCGAACAGCACGACGCCTTGGGTGTCGCGCTCGACCAGCGAGCCGCAGCCGGACACCGCCAGCCGCGCCTCGGTCTGGCGGTCGATGATCTCGAGCTTCAGGCCGGCCTCGCGTTCGACGCGGTCGATGAATTCGACGCCGTTTTCGGCCGTGCGGCAGGCCTCGGTGGCGATCAGCCGGGCTTTTCTGATCTTGCGGTTGCGCAATTTGTCGCCGCAGATTTTCAGCGCCTCGACCGCGCGGTCCATCGCCGGCTGGCCGAGCCGGCCATTGGCGGTGAGCC
>NZ_RZPF01000297.1:0-7334 GCF_004022735.1 Mesorhizobium sp. M7A.F.Ca.AU.001.01.1.1 | reverse complement strand
GCGGTGTAGTCCCGGCCCGGCAGGTTGCTGGTCAGTTTCTCGCTCCTCACTCTTGTGGTCAGGCCGGCGTAGCGGTTCAGCCACCAGGTCAGGCCGGCCTCGGCGCTCAACACCCTGTCATGGCCGTCGATGCCGATGTAATCACGCCAGTCGAGACCCAGAGCCGCGTTGGCGGTGAGGTTGGCGCGAATCTGGCGTTCGCCTGTCAGGCGACCGGAATAGAGGATGTCGCCGCTCTCGCCCGATGTGGTCGTGGGCTCGACGGTGGTCCGCCCGGTCAGGCCGATTATGGTGCCGCGCTCGGGTGACCATTTGAGGTCGGCGTTGACGGTGGCACCCGAGATCGCATCGAGGTTTTTGTCGTCGATCGCTTCCCTGAGCCAGCCGGCCGAGAATTCGCCCGACAGCTTCTCACCCATGTCGAGTGCAAGGCCGGCGCGGGCGCCGAGTCGCGTCGACGAGCGCTCGAAGCCTTCATTGTCGATGCGTTGATCATAGGTCCGGCGGCCGACCTCGATTTCGGTGAAGGGGGTCAGGGCAGGGGAGATCTCGTAGCCGGTGCGCAACGTCGCCGTGTAGAGCGTCGAGTCCTGATCCTTCTGCGACAGCGAGGTGCCGTCCGATAGCTTGGCGTCGCCGTAGAAGTCGTGCGAGACCGCGCCGGTCAAGGTGTACTGCATCTTGCCGAGATGCTTTTCGACGGCCAGGCTGCCATCGATGGTCTGCCGCAGCGGCTGCTTGCTGACGCCGGCAATGGCGTCCGGCGATGATGCCGATTCCGGCACGGCCTCGTAGCCGAGCTTGGCGATGGCGCGCAAACCATTGTCGAGGTCGACATTGAGCTGGCCTTCGATGCGGCCTTGCTCGTCGTGAACCGGGTAACCCGAGACGGTCTCGCGAAAAAGGCCATAGCCGTCGATCGTAGCGGAGTTCTCGCGCCAGTCGGAGGCGGCGGAAAAGCGCAGCGCCGTCTCGGACAGCAGCGCCGACTTGCCTGCACTGCTCGAATCGCCGTTCGAGGTGGCGGTCAGGCCCTGTTCGATCGTCGGCCGGATGACGAAGGAGCCCCATTTGACGCCGGTGGCGGCAAACGGATCATCCTCCAGCTTCTTCTTCTGGCCTTCGATGGCGTCCGTACGCTCCGCTCCTGGGTCGAGCTTCTGCCTGTCGGCGCTGTCGATGGTGAGTGCGCGGCGGTTGGCCGTGTCCGCATCGGTCTCTGCGGCATCGGTGGCGTCCGGCGTGGAGGCGGTCGTGGAAGCGGTGATGTCGGAGGTGTCGGCCGTCGATTTCTTCTTCTTTTTCGACTTGTCGGCAGCCTTGTCCTTGGCTTGGTCAGCCGCATTCTGCCTGGCGGCCGATGAGCGGCGGCGCGGCTTGGGCGGCGCCGCAGTGTCGACGGACGTGTCGTCAGTGGCTGCCGGCGGGTCAAAGAGGCTGCCGGTCGCGGTGGCGTCGCCAGTGTCAGCGTCGTCAGGCACGGCACCGGCGCTGGCCGGCAGATAGGTGCGGGCCGGCGCGTTGTCCTGCGCGGCGTTGGCCGGCTGTTGACCCTGCGCTGCCAAGGCCAGCTGTCTCGCCTTGCGCTGCTGGTCGGACAGGATCGCCGATTCCGAAACTTCGCCGCGCAGTTCGGTTTCCTGGGCATGGAGCGCCGTTGGGCGCAGCAAGGCAAACATGCTGGTTGCCAGCAGCAAGGCGCAGACCGCCTTGCCCCCACGTCCCGTCGAATTTTCTGGCTGGACCCCGGACATCGCCACCACTGCTTGCGCGGCGCACGCGCGCCATACTTACCGAACCGTAAATGGGGATGGTTAACGGAGGGTTGAGGCAGCGGCCCGTCAGCTGCCTGAAGCGCTGATTTCCAAAGGGATTCATACCGCGTGCGTTTTCTCGCCTGCCGTCGTCTGAACCACCGCACACGTTCGGGCGATATGCCTGGGGCCATTTCCGTTGGACAGCGCGCCGGCAAAGCGCTAATCGCATCAGCCATGCATGCGGGATCCCTGGATAAGAAGCCTTTGGACAGGCAAGCCTCGATCGCTTCGGCGCTGAGGACGGTGGCGACAGAACAGGCCGGTGTCGCAGCCCTCGCCGAGGCGCTGGAGAATGGGCTGGCCGCGCCTTTCGCCCAGGCGGTCGAGATGATCTCGGGGATTGAAGGCCGGCTCATCGTCACCGGCGTCGGCAAAAGCGGCCATATCGGTTCGAAGATCGCCGCGACGCTGGCCTCGACCGGCACGCCGGCTTTCTTTGTCCATCCCGCCGAAGCCAACCACGGCGATCTCGGCATGATCGCCAGGGACGACGCCATCATCGCCATGTCGTGGTCGGGCGAAAGCAAGGAACTGATGGGCATCGTCGCCTATTCCAGGCGCTTTTCCATTCCGCTGATCGCCATCACCGCCGGAGAGACATCGGCGCTGGCGCGGGCGGCGGACGTGGTGCTGCTTTTGCCGCGCGCTCCGGAGGCCTGTCCGCATGGCCTGGCGCCAACGACATCGACGCTGCTGCAACTGGTGATGGGCGACGCGCTGGCGATCGCGCTGCTCGAAGCACGCGGCTTCACGCCGGACCATTTCCGCACCTTTCACCCGGGCGGCCAGCTCGGCGCCAATTTGACGCAGATCCGCGAGATCATGCATGTCGGCGACAGGCTGCCGCTGGTGGTTGCGGGCACCGGCATGCAGGACGCGATCCTGGAACTGTCGCGCAAAGGGTTTGGCTGCGTCGCGATCACCGATGTCGACGGTGCGCTGGTCGGCATCATCACCGATGGCGACATCCGCCGTCACATCGGCAGCAATCTGCTGGCGATGACGGTGGATCAGGTGATGACAAGAGGTCCGAAGACCGCGACGCCGGACACGCTGGTGGCAACGGCGCTGCAGACGATCAACAATTCAGCCATCACCAGCCTGATGGTGGTGGAGGGCCGGAAACCAGTCGGCCTCATCCACCTGCATGATCTGCTGCGTATCGGCGCCGCCTGAACGTTCAGACCGCCTCGACGGTCAGTTCCAGATCCGTATCGGCCGCACCCGTCACGCGCACTTGCGTGCCGGCCGGCAGGTCAGGGCCGGAGACACGCCACAGTGTGTCGCCCAGCTTGATGCGGCCGCGCCCGTCACGGATCGGTTCGGCAAGTGTCGCCATCCTGCCGACCATCTGCGCGCCGCGCCGGTTGAGCAGCGGCTGATCGGTCGGGTCGTTGCGGCTGCCGACCAGCTTCTTGCCGACATAGGCCGAGACCAGCGACAGCGCCAGGAAGGCGAGGACCTGGACCTGCCATGTCCAGAAGCCGGTGTCCCAGATCAGCAGCGACACAGCGCCGATGATCAGCGCGGCGATGCCGATCCACAGCATGAAGATACCCGGCGCGATGATTTCCATCACCAGCAGGACGAAACCGAGAACCATCCAGTTCCACGGGCCGAGTTCGGAAACGATGCGGTCGATCATTGGTTTCGACCTCAGTTGTCGGTTGGGCGAACGACCGGCGGGCGCGCGGCCTGCCTCTGCGAGCCGGTCGTGCCCTCGCTGCGGAAGACTTCCTTGGCGATCTCGCCAATGCCGCCGAGCGAACCGATCAGCGACGATGCCTCGAAGGGCATCAGCACGATCTTGCTGTTGGTCGCAGTGCCGATCTTGCCCAACGCTTCGGTGTATTTCTGGGCAACGAAGTAGTTCAGCGCCTGCACATCGCCTTTGGAGATCGCTTCCGACACAACCTGGGTGGCGCGGGCCTCCGCCTCGGCCGAACGTTCGCGCGCCTCGGCATCGCGGAAGGCGGCTTCCTTGCGGCCTTCGGCCTCGAGGATCTGCGACTGCTTGAGGCCTTCGGCGGCAAGGATCTGGGCGCGCTTGTTGCGTTCCGCGGTCATCTGCCGGCCCATCGATTCGATAAGGTTGGCCGGCGGGTTGATGTCCTTGATTTCGACGCGGGTGATCTTGATGCCCCACGGGTGGGCCGCTTCGTCGACGACGCGCAGCAGGCGCTCGTTGATGGCGTCGCGGTTCGACAGGAGTTCATCGAGATCCATCGAACCCATGACGGTACGGATGTTGGTCATCGTCAAATTGAGGATGGCGTTCTGCAGGCCGGAAACCTGGTAGGCGGCCTGAGCGGCGTTGAGGATCTGGAAAAAGGCGATGCCGTCGACACCGACAATGGCGTTGTCGCGGGTGATGATTTCCTGGCTTGGAACGTCGAGCACCTGCTCCATCATGTTCATCTTGGCGCCGATGCGGTCGATGAACGGGTAAATGAAATTGAGACCCGGGCTCAGTGTCTTGGTGTAACGGCCAAAGCGCTCCACCGTATAGTTGTAGCCTTGCGGGATTGTCCTGATGCCTTTGATCAGCAGCACCAATACCAGAAGGGCAAGTGCACCAACCGCAATATCGAAACCACTGAAATCCATTTGGCTCTCCCTCAGACGAAGGCCGCACAAGCCATTCTCGCGCGGCCGACTTCACCAAAGACTTAAGTGTGTTTCAGATGCGTTACAATCAGGTGATGACGGATTGTTTGCGGGTGCGATCAGCGGTTGAAGGCAAACAATCTTGCATCCGTGTCCTCCAGCCCGTTGATCGAAGCCGGGACAATCTCGGAAGCGATCTGCGAGAAGGTGATGCCGTTGCCGCCGTAGCCCATCACTGCATAGATGCGCGGGTGGCGGGGAATGGCGCCGATATAGGGCAGGCCGGTGGTTGTGGTGCCGAACGAACCGGTCCAGGCAAAATCGGGCCTGGTGTCGAGATGCGGAAATACCAGGCCGAGCTCCTCGGCGATGCGTGTGCTCTTGTCGGCGATCAGCTCGTCGCGCCGCGCTTCGTCGACAAAATCCTCGTCCTCGCCGCCGCAAATGACCCGGCCGTCGATCGTCGTGCGCATATACAGATACGGCTCCGACGCTTCCCAGATGAACGCTGCGTCCGGCCAGAGCTTTCGCGGTTGCGGGCATGTTGCGATCGCCCATGTCGAGATGATCCGGTGGGCCGCGGCCGGCACGATCTCCACAAGTTCGTAGCCGGTGGCCAGAACAACATGTCGCGCGGTTATGGTCGGGCCATCCCTGGTCGCGACGACAACAGCTTCGGCGCTATCCTCGATCACTGTCGCGTCGACGGGGGCGTAGAAGCGAGCCTTGCGCTGAAGGGATTTCAGCAGCAGCCCAGCCGTCAGCTTACGCGGGTCGAGCGCGATGTTGCCGTGGCTGAGAATGGCGCCTTCGCGGTCGATGCCGAATGTCTCCGCCAGCGGCGCCGGCGTCAGATAGGTCGCGGCGATGCCGGCTAGCCGCCGTGCCTTGGCCTCGTCGCGCAGTTCCGACGGACCAAGTATCGTGCCAGACAGATAGAGCGACGGCGCCCGGCTCAGGCCACAGTTGATGCCGAGTTCGGCGATGCGTCCGGCGAGATTGGAGACGGCGAGCCGCGAGCGCCGCCAGGCCTGCTGCGCCGAGGCTCTGCCGACCATCTTCGAGAGCGTGGAGAGAGGCTGGTCTATTTCGAATGCCACCAGTGCGGTGGTTGCGGCCGTCGAGCCCTTCAGCGGACCGCGCCGGTCGATACAGATCACCCGATGGCCATCGGCCGTCAGCGCCTCGGCCATCATGGCGCCGCTGATGCCCATGCCGACGACCAGCACATCTGCCTTGACGTCCCGGACCAGGCCGTCCGTCGGCACCGCAGGCGCGCGATAGGCTGACCAGACGGGCTGGCCAGTTCTGAGGTCGAGTTTGCGGGACATCGCATTCTCCGGCGGCGCGCCTTAACGCCCCGGAGCTTGTGTTGTTCCGGAGTTAGAGCGGCGAGCTGCTCTAACTCCCGTTGACGAAATTCCCAAGGGAAAGCGCTATTCGCTTTTCCCGGGAAAACCGTTTCACACTTTTCCTGGAATTTCTCCTAGACCCAGCCAGACAGTTCGCGCCGCACCATCGCCTCGATCACCGCCATCCCCTCCGCGCTGTCGTTGAGGCAAGGGATATGGGCGAAATTCTTGCCGCCGGCATGGTGGAAGGTTTCGGCCGCCTCGCGGCCGATCTCATCCAGCGTCTCGATGCAGTCGACGGAAAAGCCGGGATTGACGACGGCGATCGACTTGACGCCGTCCTGTGCGAGTTTCTCCACCGTCTTGTCGGTATAGGGTTGCAGCCATTCCTGCGCGCCGAAGCGCGACTGGAAGGTGATGATCAGTTTCCTGTCATCCCAGCCGAGCCGTTCGCGCAACAGCCGCGTCGTCTTCTGGCAGTGGCAATGATAGGGATCGCCCTTCTCGAAATAGGGTTTTGGAATGCCGTGATAGGAGGTGATGACCACCTCCGGCTCGAAATCCAGCGTCGCCAGATGCCGTTCGATCGAACGCGCCAGCGCCTCGATATAGACCGGCTCGTCATAGTAGGGCGGCACGCTGCGGACGGCCGGCGCGCGGCGCATCTTCATCAGCGCGCGAAACAGCTGGTCGTTGGCTGTTGCCGTGGTCGTCGCCGAATATTGCGGATAGAGCGGAAACGAAAGAATGCGGTCGCAGCCCTGGTCGGCCAGACGCTGGGCAATGCTGGCGGTCGAAGGATTGCCATAGCGCATCGCCCAGTCGACGACGACATCAGGCAGGTCGCGCAGCGCTTCGGCCAGCTTTTCGGCCTGGGCACGGGTGTAGGTGCGCAGCGGCGACTCGTTCTTTTCCCGGTTCCAGATCCGGGCGTAATTGGCGCCCGACTTCTTGGGGCGCGTGGTGAGCACAAGTCCATAGAGGATCGGATACCAGATCGCCCTGTTGAGCTCGATGACGCGCGGATCGGACAGGAATTCACGCAGATACCGCCACATCGGCTTGAAATCGGTGCCATCGGGCGTGCCCAGATTGACCAGCATGACGCCGATCTTGCCCGCCTTGACCGGCGGATGCCCAGCGGGCAACGGGCCGAGCGCTTTTGCGACCTTGGGATCGGCAGGGGTGGGAAGCGTCATAAGGGTTCTCCGGGAGACGCGAACCTAACCATCTTGCGCGCGCATTCAATGCAGCGTCTGGCCGCACCTTAAAGCGGATTGTCCGAATGGATTCAGACGACCCGCTTTAACTCTTTGTTTTATGCATGTCGTTTTCCCAAAACCGAGGTCACTTTTGGGCGACATGCATTAGCCCGAAAACAGGACGCCCGTCCGGTTTTCGGACGGGCGGTGTCATTCAGGCATATAAGCGAGCTATTTCGGCGGGATGGTCAGGGTTGCGCCGACAGGAAGCCGGCGGGGTTCGTAGCCCTTGTTGGCGCCCGAAATGACCTTCCACCTGGCGCCGTCGCCATAGGCTTTCTTGGCCAGATCCCAAT
>NZ_RZPF01000296.1:0-7347 GCF_004022735.1 Mesorhizobium sp. M7A.F.Ca.AU.001.01.1.1 | reverse complement strand
GTGCCGGCGATGGAGCAGGCTGAAAATTCCTTGATCCAGCACTGATTCTGACGCATATCCGCGGCGAACTGAGCTAAAAGTTCCGCCAGCCGGACCAGCGCCCATCGTGGAAGTGCCCCGCCAGCTGACGCCACTGCAATGGGGCCTCTTAAATCATGACCGCCGAACAGATATCACCGGACCAGCGCTATGCCGCGTTCCGCCACCGCTCCTTCCTGAGTTATTGGGCGGCGCGTTTCCTCACCACATTCGCCACCATGATCGTGTCCGTCGCGGTCGGCTGGCAGATGTACGATTTGACCCGCGACCCGCTCGATCTCGGCCTGGTCGGCATCGTCCAGTTCCTGCCGTCGCTGCTTCTGGTGCTGGTCCGGCTGGCGGAACTTTTAGCTCAGTTCGCCGCGGATATGCGTCAGAATCAGTGCTGGATCAAGGAATTTTCAGCCTGCTCCATCGCCGGCACGCGGAAGTTACTGCCGCAGCGCGACGGAGATGGCGTCGAGGCCGCCGCGCAATTCGGCTTCCGTCGGCCAGCCGAAGCCGACGCGGAAGAAGCGTTTTTCCATCTCGAACCAGTGGCCGGGTCCGACATAGGTTCCATGGTTCTCCAGCAGGTTCGCATAGAACCGGTCGAGGTCGAAGCCGGGTTCGATATCGAGGCGCGGGAAGCCGACGACACCGCCTTCGGGCCTGATCCAGTCGACCAGCGGTTCGCGGTCGATCCAGGCCTGGACGATGTCGCGGCGCTTGGCCATTTCGGGCAGCAGTGTCGCCAGGAAGGCATCCCGGCGCTCGAGCATGCCGCGGGCAATGCCTTCGTCGATGACGCTGCCGCAGATGCCGATCTGTTCCTTTGCGGCGAGGAATTTTTCCTGAAGCACCGCATCCCTGGTGATCAGCCAGCCGATGCGGATGCCGGGAATGCCGAAGGCCTTGGACAATGACGAGACGCTGATCGCCTTTGGGCTCAGTGAGGCAGCCGTCGGCAGCCGCCTGCCGTAGGAGAGGTCGCGATAGGTCTCGTCGACCAGCAGATGGCAGCCGCGAGCCTCGGCAAGCGCCACCAGCGCATCGAGCTCGGCTCGGCTCATCATCGTGCCGGTCGGGTTGTGCGGGCAGGTGACGCTGATCAGCTTCGTGTCCGGCCGAATCGCGGCCTTGACGCGTTCGACGTCGATGGCGAAGCCTTCCTCGAATGCCAGGTCGACAAAGCTGATGGCGCAGCCGATCGCCCTTGGGGTTTCGATGTTGGTGGCGTAGTTGGGCCGGATGACGACGAGATGGTCGTTGGCCGACAAAAGCGAGGTCGAGATGATGAACAGTGCGCCGGCGGCACCGGCGGTGACCAGCACATCATCCGGCGAAATGCCGGCATCCTGCGCCGATATCAGTGCACGCAACTGCTTGTCGCCGCGATGCTCGCCATAGAAAAGCGTGAGATCGGGCAGCGACAGGCCGATGTCGGAGAGCTTCTGGTCGGCGATCGAGCTTTCGGAAAGATTAAAGCGGATACGGTCGTAGCCGTATTCTTCCGGTGCCTCTTTCTCGATCCCCATCCTGGTGTAGTTCATGGCTCACTCCCCAAGAGCAGTTCACCGTTTCACGGAAACGGCGACCCGCTCTAACTCCTTGTTTTTTTACGCAATTCCGGACGGAAAACCGTTTCACACTTTTCCTGGAATTGCTCTAGGAACCCGGCCACCTATCCAAGCCATAAAAATAGGAAGCCGGCCAAGGCGGATTCGCCGGCAGGCTTCTGTTCCAGTCGTCCTAACTGTTGGCTCAGGACTGAATGTTCAGGCCGAGGCCTTGGCCTTCCTGCCCTTGGCGGGCGCCTTGACGGGGGCGGCCTTGCGGCCGAGGCCGATCGACTTCGCCAGCAGCGAACGCGAGGCCGCGTAGTTGGGAGCGACCATCGGATAGTCCGACGGCAAGCCCCATTTGGCGCGATAGGCGTCCGGCGTCAGGCCGAAATGTACACCGATGTGACGCTTCAGCGATTTGAACTTCTTGCCGTCTTCGAGGCAGATGATGAAATCGGGCGTCACCGACTTCTTGGGATTGACCGCCGGGACCAGCGGGGCAGCCACCGGGACCGCAGGCTTGCCGAGCCCGCTTATCGAGGCGCTGACGCTGGCGATGAGGTCGGCCAGGCCGGAGGCAGGCAAGCGGTTCTTCTCGACGTAAGCGGACACGATGTGGGCGGTCAGCTCGAGCAGATCGATGTCTTTACGGGCACTGTTGCTATCGTCGGTCACTCTATTTCTCCGTCTACAGCGAATGACCTGAAAATCGGATTCGACTTCCGGAAAGGATCATGCGCGAAATCAAAATGCTATGGCGTCCTTCGTGCGTCCACGGGACGAATTGGCGTTGTTGTAGCGCGGAATTCCTAGTCGGCAAATCTGCGTATTGCAACGACTTGATGGCAGGTCACACGTTATTTTGAACAACTATATTAAACAATAACAGTATCAGACTATCAGCGCCTTGTCGCGCCACAAACGAAACCCGCCTTCGAAGGCGCGTGTGTTGTCGCCGCGCCTGGAGTCGGCGGGCAATTCATCGAGCTTGTCGACGTTGCCGCCGCCAATGACGACATAGTCAGGCTGCATGGCGGCACGGAGCCGGTCGACGACGTCGAAGACGTATTTGCGCCATTTCTTCTTGCCGCGCTTTTCCAGGCCGCGTTCGCCGACATAATCCTCGAAGCTCTTGCCCTTCTTGTAGGGCAGATGCGCGAGTTCCATCGGTTGGGCGACGTTGTCGGCAATCATCGCCGCACCGAGCCCGGTGCCGAGCCCGAGGAACAGCATGCGCCCGCCCTCGTAGCTGCCGATGGCCTGCATCAGCGCGTCATTGACCACTTTCACCGGTTTGCCGAACGCGCCCGCAAAGTCGAATCCAGCCCAGCCCTTGCCGAGATTGGCGGGGTCGGCGAGCGGCCTGTTGTGGTTGACCGGACCGGGATAGCCCATCGAGACGACGTCGTAGGACAGGCCTTCGGCGAGCTTCTTCACGGTATCGATCATCTGTTGCGGCGTCAGCCCCGGCCCCGAATCGGCGCGGCGCTCCGCGCCGCCGGCGCTGGTGAGGATCTTGACGTGCGAGCCGCCGATGTCGATCGTGAGCACGATCTTTTCAGTATCCGGCGTCTCGGTGCCCGATGCTGGTTGCTTCACTGCCTTGGCCATCGCGTGGTTCCTCTCACTTCACCGGATCGATCCAGCCATTGGGTGGCCCGAACCCGGCCATGACGTCCGCCGGTCCCCATGTCAGCGGCTCGTAGAGGTGCGGCGGCGTGGTGTCGCCAAGCACCGGGCCGACGATGCGCCAGGCCAGTTCGCTGGCGTCCTGGCGGGTGAACAGCTGGCCGTTGCCGTTCATGGCGTCGCCTATCAAGCGCTCATAGGGCGGCATGTCGCCCTTCGAGTCGTCGAGCGCCGTCAGTTCGACCTGCTCGCCGATCATGTCGTCGCCCGGCGCCTTGCGCTGTGCTCCGATGGCGATCACCACCTGTGGGTCGATGCGGAAGCGGACGTAGTTCTGGTCGGCGGGCTTGATCGGATCGAAGACATCGAGCGGCGGCCGCTTCAGCCGCACCACCACTTCGGTGACATGCACCGGCATGTTCTTGCCGGCGCGGATGAAAAACGGCACGTCCTGCCAGCGCCAGGTGTCGACGAAGAAACGCACCGCCGCGAAGGTCTCGACGGGCGAGTTCGGCGCCACGCCGGGTTCAGTGAGATAGCCGGTGAACTGGCCGCGCACGACATCGTCTTTGGTCAGCGTCCTGATCGCGCGCAGCACCTGCACCTTCTCGTCGATCAGATCGTCGGCGGAGCGGCCGACAGGCGGCTCCATGGCAAGCAGCAACAGGATGTTGAGCAGATGGTTCTCGATGACGTCCCTGATGCAGCCGACATCGTCATAGAAGCGGCCACGTCCCTCGACGCCGAAATCCTCGGCCATGGTGATCTGCACGCTCTCGACGTAATTGCGGTTCCAGATCGGCTCGAGGAGGGAATTGGCGAAGCGGAAATAGAGCAGGTTCTGGATCGCTTCCTTGCCCAGGTAGTGGTCGATGCGGAAGATCGACTGCTCGTCGAACACCAGATGCAGGACCCGGTTCAGCCAGCGCGCCGATTGCAGATCGTGACCGAAGGGCTTTTCCACCATCAGCCGCGCGCCATGCGCCGTGCCCGACTGCTCCAGCCCCTGGACGACGGTCTCGAACATGGTCGGCGGCACCGCCATGTAATGCAGCGGTCGCTGTGCGGTGCCGAGCGCGCTCTTCAGTTTCTCGAACGTCGCTCCGTCACGGTAGTCGCCGCTGACGTAGCGCAGCAGCGAGGCGAATTTGGCGAACGCTTTTTCGTCGATCTTGCCGAGCGCATTGACGATGCCGTCACGCGCGCGCGCCTGCAGTTGCTTGAGGTCCCAGGCATCGAAGGCGACGCCGATCACCGGTTCGGTAAGCGTGCCCTTGGCGACCATCTGGTAAAGGGCTGGAAATATCTTCTTGTGGGCGAGGTCGCCGGTTGCCCCGAAGAGCACCAGCGTGTCGGACCGTTCCTGGCTCATGCGCGTGTCTCCCCCGCTGTCCTCACTTGCCGGCCTTCGGCTTCTCGACATGGCCGCCAAAGGCATAGCGCATGGCGGAGAGCAGCTTGTCGGCGAATTCGGATTCGCCCTGCGAGGAGAAGCGGTCGAACAGCGCCGAGGACAGCACCGGAGCCGGCACGCCGGTGTCGATGGCCGCCTTCAGCGTCCAGCGGCCTTCGCCGGAATCCGAAACGCGGCCGCCGAAATTCACCAGGCCCGGATCGCTTTTCAAGGCGCCGGCCGTCAGGTCAAGCAGCCAGGAGCCGATAACGCTGCCATGCCGCCAGACCTCGGCCACCTGGGGAAGGTCGATGTCGAACTGATAGTATTGCGGGTTTTCCAGCGGGCTGGTCTCGGCGTCCGCCGTCCGTTGCCGCTTGCCTGCATTGGCCGATTTCAGGATGTTCATGCCTTCGGCATAGGCGGCCATGACGCCATACTCGATGCCGTTGTGCACCATCTTGACGAAGTGGCCGGCGCCGCTCGGTCCGCAATGCAGGTAGCCGAAGGGCGCGGTCCCGGCATCCCTGGACGGATTGGAGCCGGCATCGGCGCCCGGCGCCAGCGTGGCGAAGATCGAATCGAGGTGCTGCACCGCCACGTCGGGACCGCCGATCATCAGGCAGTAGCCACGCTCCAGGCCCCAGACGCCGCCGCTGGTGCCGACATCGACAAGATGGATGCCCTTGCCGGCCAGTTTCGCGGCCTGGTCGACGGCGTCGTGATAATAGGAATTGCCGCCGTCGATGACGATGTCGCCGGGCTCCATCAGGGCCGCCACCTGGTCGATGATCCTGCCGGTGATCGCCGCCGGCAGCATCAGCCACACACAGCGCGGCTTGGCCAGCTTGCCGATGAATTCTTCCATCGAGGCCGCCCCTGACGCGCCGTCGGTCACCAGGGCCGCGACGCTGGCCGGGTTGATGTCGTAGACGACGCATTCGTGGCCGTCGCGCATCAGGCGCCGGACCATGTTGGCGCCCATCCGGCCCAGTCCCATCATTCCGATCTGCATGGTTTCGTCCCTGTTTTCTAGGAGATTTGCGGGGTTATCGAGGGAAGGTCTGCTGGCTGTCCTGGTCGCCTGAGATGACGGAGAAGTCGACATTCTCCCAATCGCCGGCCCCGGGCCAGAAAAAAGTGAAGGTCAGCGTGCTTCCCTTGGGAAGGCCAGAGACGGGCAGATCGGCAAGATGGATGCCGAAATCGTTTTCTACCGTCTGGCTGTCGTGGGCGGTCGCCCAGTTGTCGGTGCTCCAATGGACTGTAGCCGGGGCCAACAGTTCGAAGCGCAGCGTCTTGCCGGCCGGGACCGTGCGGATCTTGTTGTTGAACCGCCATGTTCTGAACGGCGATACGGTCTTGTCCTCGATATAGCGCTTGACGCCTTGCGGGGGCATGTCGAAGACCGCGCCGTCGCGCAGCGAGCGCAACAGCTTGATATGCTCCGAATGCGCCCAGACCAGCGGCATGGCGCTGCCCGAGGGGCGGCCGTGCAGCAGTTCGCGCTCCGGCCTATCGGCGCCGTCCCAGACCTGCTCCGGCAACAGGCCGCCCGGTCCGGCCGAGCCTTCCAGCGCTGCCAGCAGGCTGGCTGCCTTTTCCCTGCGCCCGGCCGCCAGCTCATAGTGGGCGCGTTCGCCGGCCAGCAGCGGCCAGGGGCGACCCTGGCCGGTGCCGTCGAAAGGTGCGCCATCTTCATGCTCGCCATAGCCGTCGCCGTTGTAGCGGTACCAGAGCGGCCCTTGCGGCAGATCGCAGCGCAATTGCGCGTCGATGACCTTGACCGTGTCTGTCATGCGCGGGTCGTCGGCCGCCCGCAGACCGAAGCGGACAAGTGCAAGCGCATCCGGACTGACGATTTGCTCGGCCGGCCGGTCGGTGTCGCCGGGCGGCCGGTTCTTGATCGGGACATAGCCGTCCTTCGGCGAACCGGCCGAGGCGCTGTCGGGCGGCGCGATGCGGACATAGTAGCCGTCGACGCCGACTTGACCGCAGATCGCCGTGCCGGTGACGTAGGTCCAGCGCTCGACCTGGTCGTTCCAGACGTCTGATGTCTCGCGCAGATAGGTCGCCCCGTCCGGCTTGCCACAGGCGTCGAGCAGGTCGGCTGCGGCAAGCAGTGCGGCGATTTCGACGGCGAGCGTGAACGGGCTGTAGCCGGCATCCTCTTCCCAGCGGTCCTCGCCGGTGACCGGCCCGTTGCGCACGACGAACCCGGCGGCGCGCTCGATCATCGGCAGAAAGACTGCGAGCCTGGCGTGCGGCAAATGGCCGGCGCGGTGCAAAGCTTCGGCCAGCAGCAGCGGAAAGGCGCATTCGTCCATCTGGATGCCGGGCCAATAGGCCGATCCGTCGAGCCAGGCGTTCTGCGGCCAGTGGCCGTCCGGCTGCTGGATGGAGCCGAGATAGTCGAGGATTTGCAACGCCGAGGCGGCGTCGCCGGCAGCAAGAAAGCCGCCGGCCGTCTCGACCAGATCGCGCGGCCAGACCAGATGGTAGCCGCCGAGGTCGTCGTCGCCCTTGTCGAAGCCCCACGGGATCGACAGGCTGGCGACCGCGGCGCCCGGTGTGGCGATCGACCGGTGCGTCGCCAGTACCGCCGTCGAGACGCGATAGAAGTTGATCCCGGGCACCGCGTGCCGGTCGAGCGGCAGCAGGCCCTTTTGCCAGTTGCGCCAGTTCTGGAGGTAGGATTTCGCCGCGGGTTCAAAACCCTGCTTCAGGCTGGCGAAAGCATGT
>NZ_RZPF01000295.1:0-7361 GCF_004022735.1 Mesorhizobium sp. M7A.F.Ca.AU.001.01.1.1 | reverse complement strand
CGTCATTTCCACCGAAAACCGGCTGAAGGCGCCGGCGGAAGCCACCGGCGGCAGCGTGCGCCGGCTGGCGTCTTCCACAGGCCTTGGCAGCGACGTGACGCTGCCTTCCATCGTGCCGGTGCGCTCGGCTGGTGCCGCATCCGGCAGCGACTGGATCGGCCTGCGCACGACAGACGACAGCGTGCTCAAAGCCGTCTCGCGCGTGCCGCTGTTCGGCGGCTTCCTCGGCCTCGGCCTGCTGCTTCTGGCAATGGGTTCGATGTGGTACCGCGAGGGACGGTAGCGCGGCGCTCTTTTCCCTTCTCCCTTGTTGTGGGAGAAGGGAAAGCCCCCTGCTCTACTCCTCCGGCTCCGTCGTGAACATCAGCGGATAGCCCTTGGCCTTGCCGGCATCGGTGGCGCGCGTCGCCTTGGTCTCGGCGACATCCTTGGTGAACACGGCGACGACGCAGACGCCACGCCGATGCGCAGTGATCATCACCCGGTGCGCTTGGTCTTCGCTGAGTTTGAACTCGCCCTTCAGCACCGTCACCACGAATTCGCGCGGCGTGAAATCGTCGTTGATGAGGATGACCTTGTAGAGTTTTGGCCGTTCGACTTGCGGCTTGATCTGGGTACGCGGTTTTGTGGTAATTTCAGGCATCGGAACCGACAGTTTTGCGTAAGCGATGTGACCGCCATTCTGGCACCGGTGAAAACGGTCGTCCATTTTGATCGACGCGCGAAACCGGTGTCCGCCGACGCGGCCATTCATAATCATGTGGGAAAGTGTCGGTTGCCGTTCAACGGCCTTGGCGGCCGAACATGCGACGGCCGGGAATCTGCCGCACGGCCGCAGCGGGCGGTATATCGGACCGAAAACGGTTTCCGCCGGCATCCGCCCGGCGTTCCAGCCAGGTCGCGATCAGCCACGCGGCGACGCAGATCAACGTCGCGCCGGTCAGCACGACCAGCAGCCAGGTCTGTGCCGGCGTTATGTAGTCCCAGTTGGTGGAAATCGCCGGAGCGAACAGCGAAGGCTCGGTGCGTCCGCTGGCCGGATCGGGGACCGGGCTGGCGGTGAACAGGATAAGCACTCTGGCGAGGCCGGTGGCAACCAGACCGCCGATCACCATCGAGCGCAAAATGGACGAAAGCCGCTTCTTCATGCGGATTGTCCTACACGGCCGGCGTTGCAAACGGGTTAAGTGTCAGTCGAGGCGGAAGCTGCCGGTGCCAGACTTCGCCAAAGATCAGTTGAACCCATCGACCGCTGCATCGCCAATGTCAGGGCTTCAGCGGCTCGGACAGGAAGAAGGCCGCTCCAACCGAAACCAGCTGGAGCGGCCTTGGTCAACAGGCCGGCATTTTATGCCGGACCTTATCAGGTCTTCGGGGCGTCCTTCTTGACGGCCTTCTCAGCAGCCTTCTTGTGCTTCTTGACGGTCTTCTTGACGACCTTCTTCGGAGCAGCCTTGGCCGGAGCGGCAGTCGCCGGAGCGGTGGTCGTCGAAGCAGCCGGAGCAGCGGTCGTGGTGGCGGCGGCGTTGCCGAGAGCCGGCATCGCGAAAGCGAGAGCGACGGCGAGACCGGTTGCGGAGAGGATGGACTTTTTCATGGCTTCGTTTCCTTTTTATGCGGGTCAAGTTTCGGAGCGTTACTGAACCGGGTCGTTCGGCGTCACTCCAAGCAGCTTCAAAGCATTGGCGAGCATCCGGATGCCCTGTGCCTGTTTCTTGGCGGCGCAGTACCGGTTGCCCTTTCTCTGAAGTGCCTTTGCCGCGGTGACCTGCGTTGCCGTGGCATGGGTTTCGAGGGCTTCATCAAATTGGTGGCTGAGATTGGCGCACCGTTCGCTCCGGGTTGTGAGCGTCGCCTTTGCGTCCGATTGTCCGACAGCGGCAGTGACCAGGCAGAAGCCCAGCAACGCACCCAACAAACTGATCGACAACCTTGGCATCGGTTTATCCGTAAACCCGGAGACTAGCGTCGCAGCCGATGACCTGACCGCCACGAGATCAGTTATGCCTTTGAAATTTTTCAGGAGTTTTTCTGAACTGTAGAATTTTGTTTCTGGAGTGTGTCTGAGAAAGCCGGTGTGAACCCCATCATAGCCACTGGCCAACATATGGCCTGAATTCTATCGTGTGGGTTGCGACCGAAGGGCTTGGCAATCAAAGACAGAAGGGCTTGGCAACAATGACAGGGCTGCTGTGAAATCCGATGCACACATACTGATCGTCGACGACGACAAGGGCATCCGCGACCTGCTGCAGGAATTCTTCCAGAAGCGGGGCCTGCACACCTCGGTTGCCGCCGACGGCATCGAGATGGAGACCATCCTGCGGCGCGTCCAGGTGGACCTCATCGTCCTCGACGTGATGCTGCCCGGCAAAAGCGGGCTGGAGCTGTGCCGCGACCTGCGCGCCCAGTATTCGACGCCGATCATCATGCTGACCGCCGTCACCGAGACGACCGACCGCGTCGTCGGCCTGGAAATGGGCGCCGACGACTATGTGCCCAAGCCCTTCGACCCGCGCGAGCTTTTGGCGCGCATCCGGGCCGTGCTCAGGCGCAATGGCGCCGCCGAGCCGAAGCGCGCCACCACCAAGCAGATCTACCGCTTCGCCGGCTGGACGATGGACTGTGCCCGGCGCCGGCTGATCGCACCCGACGATGTCAGGGTCGAGCTGACCATGGCCGAATTCAACCTGCTGCAGACCTTCGTCAAGAGTGCGCAGCGTGTGCTGACCCGCGACCAGCTCATCGAACTGTCCGGCGGCGACAGCGACTATTCCTTCGACCGCAGCATCGACATCCTGGTCAGCCGGTTGCGGCGCAAGATGGAGGACGACCCGAAGACGCCCAAGCTGATCCTGACCGTACGCAGCGGCGGCTACCAGTTCCTGCCCGAGACGACCTCCGAATGAGACGTTTCCTGCCGCAGACCTTGCCTGTCTGGGTGCTGCTGATCGTCATTGCCGGCCTGCTGATCAGCCAGGTCGCGACCCTCTACATCGTCTCGCGCGACCGCGCTGCCGCCAACGACGTCGTCGACCTCTACCGGCTCAACGACCGTGCCTTCTCGCTGGTGCAGCTCATGCATGACGCCAGTCCGGACGAGCGCAAGGCGACGGCGACCGGCCTGTTCAACTCCACCTACGCGCTCACCGTTTCGGACACGCCGGCGGTCACTTCGTCGATCGCCGGCGATGACGAACTGGCCGAACTCGAAGACATCCTCGTCGGCCGGCTGTCCAAATTCGGCATCACCGATGCACGCGTGCGCCGCGATCCGGCGACGCGCGAGGCCGACGACGCGGACGGCACGACGCCAGGACCCGACATCGGCCAGGTCGAGCGCGACCTTCTGGTGCTGGCCGCCGACTTCGCCCAGAGCGACAAGCTGACGGCATCGCTGCGCTTCGCCGACGGCCAATGGCTGAATTTCACCGAACCGATCACGCCCGTCGGCCCGATCCTGAGCTTCGACAGCCTGCCGCTCTATTCGCTGATCGCAGGGCTGGTGGTGATCATGTCGATCTGGTCGCTGCGCCGGCTGACGGCGCCCTACCGGATGATGGAAACCGCCGTGAACCGGATCGGCAAGGATCTGAAGAGCCCGCCGATCGCCGAGGGCGGCAGCCGCGAGGTGCGTGCCGCCGCCAAGGCGATCAACGCCATGCAGGCGAGGTTGCGCGAATATGTCGAGGACCGCGAACATCTGGCGGCGGCACTGGCGCATGATCTGCGCACGCCGATGACCAGAATGCGCCTGCGCCTGGAGCTGTTGCGCAAATCGGCGGTCCGCGAGGCGCTGGCGCACGACCTCGCCGATGTCGAGAGCATCGCCAGCTCGGTGATCGACTTCGCCACCTTCGAAGTGACCGAGGAAAAGAACGAACGCATCGACTTCTGGTCGCTCGTGGAATCGATCGCCGACGGCTATGACGACGTCTCGTTCGACGACGAGACCCGTTCGCGCGGGCTGATCTGCATGGCGCGGCCGGTCGCGCTCAAGCGCTGCGTCACCAATCTGGTGCAGAACGCGGTCACCTACGGCAAGAAGGCGCATCTTTCGCTGCGCCGGTCGGAGGACATGATCCTGCTCACCATCCGCGACGAAGGGCCTGGCATACCGCAGGCGCAGATCGACGCCGTGTTCGGCTCGTTCGTGCGCCTCGAACAATCGCGCAACCGCCAGACCGGCGGTCTTGGTCTCGGCCTGACCATTGCCCGCAACATCGCGCGCGCCGCAGGTGGCGAGATCCGCCTGTCCAACAATCCCGGCGGCGGCCTGCTGACGCAACTGCGCCTGCCGCTGGCGGCATAAAAACAAGGCGCGCCCGGTCGCCGCGCCTCGCCGCCGTTGGATTCCGGAGAAACTACCGCCGCAACACCGCGCTCAGCACGTCGC
This sequence comes from Mesorhizobium sp. M7A.F.Ca.AU.001.01.1.1, assembly GCF_004022735.1. Lineage (NCBI taxonomy): Bacteria > Pseudomonadati > Pseudomonadota > Alphaproteobacteria > Hyphomicrobiales > Phyllobacteriaceae > Mesorhizobium > Mesorhizobium sp. M7A.F.Ca.AU.001.01.1.1. The sequence goes on along the minus strand of NZ_RZPF01000295.1, from coordinate 2,965 downwards.
GAATGCCGATGGCGCCGACGAAGCGCGACTGGTCGTCAAACAGCGCTACCGGAGCGGTCTGCGAACGGTGCATGGCCAGCATGACGGTTTTCAGCGAGGTGCCGGGATTGGCCCAGAACACTTGCGCGGCTTCCTCGGATTGGCCTTCGACGTCGGCGCACGACACCCAGACCGCCGGCTTGCCGTCGCGTTCGGCCGCCGCCACCAGCCCGTGATCGTCGATCTTGAAGCGCGTCGTCTTGCGGCGGTCGAGCCAGACCCAGCCGTCCTTGCCGTGCTCCAGATCACGACGGTCGCGCATCACGTTCCAGGCGGTCAGCACCGACAGCGGGTTCACATTGGCGATGAAGTCTCGGACATAGTCGTTGGCGGGCCGCAGCACGATGTCTTCGGGCGCGCCGGTTTGCACGATGCGCCCACCCTCCATGATGGTGATGTGGGAGCCGATCTTCAGCGCCTCCTCGAGGTCGTGGCTGACGAAGATGATGGTCTTCTTCAATTCAGCCTGCAGCTGCAGCAATTCGTCCTGCAGCTTGGTGCGGATGAGCGGGTCGAGCGCCGAGAACGGCTCATCCATCAACAGGATCGGCGCCTCGGTGGCGAAGGCCCGCGCCAGGCCGACGCGCTGCTGCATGCCGCCCGAAAGCTCATGCGCATATTTCTTCGACCACTGGTCGAGATTGACCAGCTTGAGCTGGCGTTGGACGCGCTCCTTGCGCTCGGCTTCTGGGACGCCGGCCAGTTCGAGGCCGAGACCGACATTCTCCTCCACCGTGCGCCAGGGCAAAAGGCCGAACTGCTGGAACACCATCGCCACCTGTTTCTGGCGCAGGCGCCGCAAGGTCGCCTCGTCGCAGGTGACGACATCGACGGTCTTGTCGCCATCCTTGACCAGCACCTGGCCGCGCGACACCACGTTGAGCCGGTTGACCGCCCGCAGCAATGTCGACTTGCCCGAACCGGAGAGGCCCATCAGAACGGAGATCTCGCCCTCGTTCACGGTCAGGCTGGCGCCGGCGCAGCCCAGTACATTGCCGGTCTTTTCGAGGATCTCGGCGCGGCTGGCGCCGGCGTCGATCATCTTCAGCGATCCGGCCTGGTCGGCGCCGAAAACGATATCGACGTTCCTGAAATCGACGGCGACGGTCATTTCTTGCCTCCAACGGCGATGCGGGTCATCCGGTCGAGCACGATGGCCAAAACGACGATGGCAAGCCCCGCCTCAAGCCCGAGGTCGATGCGGCGCGAGCCGAGCGCCCGGTTGATCTCGGTGCCGAGCCCGCCGGCGCCGATCAGTGCGGCAAACACCACCATCGACAGCGACAGCATGATCGATTGCGTCAGGCCGGCCATGATGGTGGGCAGCGCCGACGGCAGTTCCACCTTCCACAGCAGCTGGCTCTTGGTGGCGCCGAAAGCCTCGCCGGCCTCGACGATCGACTTCGGCACCGAGACGACGCCCAGATGCGTGAGCCGGACCGCGGTCGGGATGACGAAGATGATGGTGACGATGAGGCCGGGCGCGTTGCCGAGGCCGAACAGCGTCAGCACCGGGATCAGGTAGACGAAGGTCGGCAGCGTCTGCATCAGGTCGAGCACCGGCAGCATGACGCGGTAGACCTTCGGCTTGTGCGCTGCCCAGATGCCGAGCGGCACGCCGATGGCCATGGCCATGGCAGCGGCCGCGACGACCAGCACCAGCGTCTGCACCGTCTGCTTCCAAAGGTTCTGGTTGATGATGAAGATCAGGCCGAGAAAGACGCCGATGGCAAGCGGTCGCGAGCGTTGCAGCAGCCAGGCGACAACGGCGATGACCAGCGCCAGCAGCACCGGCGGCACCATCAAGAGGATGCCGACCAGCCCGTCGAGCAGGAAATTGAGGCCATTCGAAAAGGCCCTGAACACAGTGTCGAAATTGTCGGTGAGGAAACCGAAGAAGGCCTTTCCCCAGGCGCCGATCGGAATCTTGTGATCGACCATGAATTTCGAAATCGGATCCATATCGCCCCTCTCGTGCAGGAGACCGCCCTGCCCCTCGGCCTCGGCCGTCGTCATCTTGTCACAGGATATGAAAAAGGGCAGCCTTTTCTAAGATGGCTGCCCTTCCTGGTTCGGCTTTGCCGAATTCAGTCGGCTCAGCTTCCGAGCGCGGTCTTGATGGCGGCGGCAGCGTCACCGCCGTCGAAGGTGGTCACGCCGGCTATCCACGGGGCAACGGCATCCGGGTGCTTCTTCAGCCAGTCGGTTGCAACCGTATTGGCGTCGCCGCCCTTGAGGATCGCGTCCATCATCTCGCCTTCCATGTCCAGGTTGAACTTCAGGTTGGCGATGAACTTGCCGGCGTTCGGGCATTCGGTGGTGTAGCCCTTGCGCACATTGGTGTAGACGGTGGCGGCGCCGAAGCCGCTGTCGCCCATGCCGTCGAGATAGGTGATCTTCATGGCGCCCATCACCGGATGCGGCGTCCAGCCGAGGAAGGCGATCCATTCATTGTTCTTCATCGACTGCTCGGCCTGCGTCAGCATGCCGGCTTCCGAGGATTCGACCAGCTCGAAGCCTTCGAGATTGTCCTTCGGGTTCTTGATCATGTCGAGGATGATGCGGTTGCCGTCATTGCCGGCCTCGATGCCATAGATCTTGCCGTTGAACTTGTCCTTGAACTTGCCGATATCGGTCAGCGATTTGACGCCGGCGTCGGCGACATAGGTCGGCACGACGATGCCGTAGCCGGCGCCGGTCAGGTTGGTGCTGATCGTCTCGACCGAACCGTCGGCTGTATAGTCCTTGATGTCGTTGGTCATCGACGGCATCCAGTTGCCGAGGAACACGTCGAGATCCTTGTTCTTCAGCGACGCCATGGTCACCGGCACCGACAGCTGGATCGTTTGCGGCTCATAGCCGAGCGCGGTCAGCAGCACGGAGGCGACGCCGGTCGTCGCCTGGCTGTCGGTCCAGCCGACGTCGG
>NZ_RZPF01000294.1:0-7370 GCF_004022735.1 Mesorhizobium sp. M7A.F.Ca.AU.001.01.1.1 | reverse complement strand
GCGACGGCGACCAGGCATTGGCCCGCGCCGCTGTCCAGGTCGACGATTGGGACGGCGGCACCCGCATGGAGCGGACGCTGGTCGCCTTCCTCTCGGTGCCGCGCTTTTCAGCCTTTGCACGCGGTGCCGCTATCGTCATCCTATCCGACGCGCTGGAACGCGGCGATCATGCCGAGTTGGAGACAGCCATGCGGCGGCTGAGCGCCCGCGCCTTCCGGCTGTCGCTGGCCACACCTTTGGCCGGCGACCCGCGCTTCCGGCCGGCAACGGCGGCACTTCGCGCCATCCTGCCTGACCTCGACGATCTCGTCGACGGCTCGTCGCTTGCCGGTCTCACCGATTTCATCCTGTCGCTCGCCCGCCCTGCTCCGGCGGCGGCGACAATCTGGAAGAGGGTTTCATGATGCAGAAAACCATCGACGCACATTTTCACATCTGGCGCCAACAGGATCAGCCATGGCTGGTCGGACCGATGGTGCCGCGCATCTTCGGCCCCTACGAACCGATCCGGCGCGACTATCCGATCGAGGAATTTCTCGAAGACCAGAGGGATTCAGGCGTCGAGAAGGCCGTCTACGTCCAGACCAACTGGGCCAAGGAGGATTTCGAGAAGGAAGTCGCTTTCCTGCAGAAGACGTCCGACGAAACCGGCTGGCCGCATGCCATCGTCGGCTACACCGACATGACCGTCGACGATATCAGGCCTCAGATCGATCGCTTGATGAAATACAAGCTGCTGCGCGGCCTGCGCATGCAGTTGCACTGGCACGAGACCCCGGCCTTCCGCTTCGCCGCCTCCGCCGATCAGGTGATCGACCCGAAAGTGCGCGCCAATGTGGCGCGGCTCAAGGATTATGGCCTGTCCTTCGACCTGCAGCTCTTCCCCGCCCAGATGAAGGACGGCCTGACGCTGGTCGGCGAGAACCCCGAAACGAATTTCATCCTCACCCATGCAGGCATGCTGACCGGCATGGAACCGGAAACCACCGAGGCCTGGAAGGCAGGCCTGCAAACGCTGTCGGCGGCGCCCAATCTTTACGCCAAGCTGTCGGGCCTCGGCACCTTCGTCCACCGCAACGATCCCCTGCTGATCGCCTATGTCGTAGACAACGCGATCGATATCCTGGGCGCCGACCATCTGATGTTCGGCTCGAACTTCCCGATCGAGAAGCTGTGGACCAGCCACGCTGAGCTGATCAAGGCGCACCGCGACGCGGTGGCCAAGCATGGTGCGGTGGCCGAGGCGGATATCTTCTGGAACACGGCGGAGAAGGTTTACCGGCCGGTGTGACGCCTCACTTCACCTCGAACTGCGGATCGACTGGAATCTGCATCGCCGTCACCAGATGGTTGGTCTGGCCGGCGAGCCCGATGATCGACACCAGTTCGCCATGCTGCGCATCGGTCATGCCCTTGGCGCGGGCTGCCGCCGTGTGCGAGTGGACGCAGTAGGAGCAGCCATTGGCGGTCGACACCGCGATGTAGATCATCTCCTTGGTCAGCGGATCGATGGCGCTGTCGGCGACCATCACCACCTTCAACTGTTCCCAGATCCGCTTCAGCGCCGGAGGATCATTGGCCAGCCCGCGCCAGAAATTGTTGACGAAATCAGATTTGCGCGTCGCGCGGATGTCTTCGAACACGGCTTTCACGGCGGGAATCTTTTCGACCTCGGCATCGCTGAGGAGTTTTGTGGTGGCCATGGGGTTTTTCCTTCGTTGGATCGTTGCGTGAATTGAATCAGGTCTTGAGCAATTGCGGCCAATCCACTCGTCCGATTCACTTTTCCAGCGCCGGCGTCTAGATTCAGGTCAGGCCGAGTCGAAAATGGTGGGTTCCGAGAACCGGAGCGGAGCGTACTTTTCGTACGTGAGAACCGGAAGCGCAGGAAACCGCCATTTGCAGGCCGGCCTCACCTGAATCTAATGCACGGCCGCGTACATGATCTTCTCCTCCGTGGCCTCCGCCGGCGAAAACTCCTCGACGATGCGGCCCTGGCGGCAGACCAGGATGCGGTCGGACAGGTTCATGATCTCCGGCAGGTAGGACGAGATGACGACGACGGCCAGCCCCTCATCGGCCAGCCGGTTGATGATCTGGTGGATCTCGGCGATCGCGCCGACATCGACGCCACGTGTCGGCTCGTCGAAGATGACGATGCGCGGCTTCTGCACCAGCCCCTTGCCGATCACCACCTTCTGCTGGTTGCCGCCTGACAGCTCGACGACGCGCGCATTGTCGTTGATTGCCTTGATGTTCAGCGTCTTCGTCCATTCGGCCGAGAGCGCGCGCATCTCCTGCGTGTTGATCACCCAGGCCTTTTCGCGGCCCGCCGCCAGCAGTCCGCCGAACAGGTTTTCGGCAATGCCCATCGTCTCGAAGATGCCTTCGCTCTTGCGGTCCTCGGTGACATAGACGATGCCGTCGGCCACCGCTTCGCTCGGCACGAGATAGCGCACCGGTCTGTCATCGAGTTCAATCGCGCCCCCGCGCAGGAAATCCCGTTTGTAGATGCCTGAGACGATCTTGAATGTCTCGGTGCGGCCGGAGCCGATCAGCCCAAACACGCCGGTGATCTGGCCCTCGAAGATCGAAAAAGAGGTGTTGCGCACGACATTGCTCATCGAAATGTCCTGCACCGACAGCACTTTCTTGCCCGCCTTGCGCAGCTTCGCTTCGTCGCGCTGGCGGTAGATCTGTCCCGATAGCGTGCGCCCGACCATGGCGGAAACGATCCTGTCGCGGTCGAAGGCGGATGTGTCGTCGGTAATGACCAGCTCGCCGTCGCGCAGGATGGTGATGCGGTCGGCGATATCGAGCGCCTCTTCCAGCGCATGGCTGATGAAGACGATCGAGACGCCGCCCGCCTTCAGCCGGCGGATCAGCGCGAAGAAGTGCCGCTTCTCCTCCGGCGTCAGCGTCGCCGTCGGCTCGTCGAAGATGATGATCTCGGCATTGTGGTGGACGGCGCGCGCGATCTCGACCATCTGCCGCTTGGCGGCGCCCAACGTTGCCACCATGGCGTTGGGGTCGACCGGAAAATTCAGCGACTGCAGGAACTGCTGCGCTGAAATGTAGGTGCCGCGCAGCCGGTTGAGGAACTTTTCGGTGCCGAGATAAAGGTTCTGCGCCACCGTCATCGACGGCACCAGGCTGGTCTCCTGGAACACCATGGCGATGCCGGCTTCAAGCGCTGCGTGCGGCGAGGCGTAGGCGATCTCTTGCCCATTGTGGAACATCTTGCCCGAAGTGGCATCGACCACACCGGCGATGATCTTGGTCAGCGTCGATTTGCCCGCGCCGTTCTCGCCGAGCAGCGCATGGATCTCGCCCTTGCGCAATTCGAAGCTGACGTTCTTCACCGCAGGCACGCCACGATAATTCTTGGTGACGTTTTCCAGCCGAACGATCGGTTCCATCAAAAACCTCCCGCATCGATCGCCAGCACGCAGTCGCCGCCTCTGGAGGCGACAAACAGCCGGCCATCCTTTTCCGCAACGCTGCAGATGCCATGACGCGTTCCATTGGCGCGGCTGTGCAGGCTGAACAGCGGCTGCATCTTCTGGTCGAGCCTGACCACCAGCCCATAGGAGCGGCTCGGCGACCACGGCTTGTGGATGCCCATGGTGCGGATGCCGCCGCATTGCAGCGGCTCGAGGAAGCTGCGGCTGGACGCCAGTGCCGGCGCGATCCAGTAGGCCGGCGGCACTTGGCTCAGCATGTCCTGCCGGTAATGCGTTTCCTGCAGCACGAATTCGATCAGCCGGTTGCGCGGCGCAAACAAGGTCAGCCAGGCCCCACCATCGGCGGACGGCGACAGCCGCGCGGGATATCCCGGCAGATGTGCAAGCACCGTCGAGCGGTTGCCGGTAGCGCCATCGAAGCGAACAAGCTGGTGACGCCAGCTTTCGCTAACCAGCAGATCCTCGCCGACAGGATGCAGCCCGTAGGGAAAGGCAATGTCGCCGGCGAGTTTGCGGAAATCACCGCCTGCGGCGCCTCGCTTCCAGAGCGAACCGGACACGCCCTTCTTCATCAGATCGGCGGCCCATTGCGATGGCGCATGCTCGGTCGAGCCGTTGGCCAGCCACAGCGTGCCGTCATCCGCATAGGCTAGTGCGGTGATGCAGCTGATCCCGGCCGGCAGTGAAACGTCGCTGCCGCCAATCAGCAACTTGCCGCTTTCCAGCCCGACCGTCAGTTCGCCCAATGGCGACAGCGCCAGCGCGGTGACGGCAGACGGAAAGGTCTCGACCACGACAGGTTGCGCTCCAGCAGCAATCGAATGGATGGCGTTGCCGCTGGAGACCAGCAGCCTGTCACCGGTAACCAGCAGATTATCCGGTTCCGTCAGCTCGGCAAAAGCCGGCGCATCATCCAGCCGCGTATTGGGGCGAAAAGCGCCGTCGAGCGGCGGGATGGTCACCGCCTTACCGCGGAACAGGTCGAGCACCGGGTCGAGGATCATGGCTTTGCTCCCCAATAGGAAGCGGGGCTGGTCCAGTTCGGGTCGGCGCCTGCAATCTTGTAGCGGCCGATACGGTTGTTGAGGATGCCGCCGACGAACAGATACCCCTTGTGCTCGCGCATCGAGGTGACCATCGGGTGCGCGCCGCCGGTGAGGTCGCCCATCGCCTCGACGATGCCGCCCTTCTCTGTGAATTTCACCACACCGCCGGTGTTGATGTTGGGGAACAGCCATTCGTCCTGCGGCAGCCGGCGCGTCATGCGCTTGCGCATGTCGGGATGGCGCAGCGACAGGTCGAAGCTCGGCGTGCGCATGCCGAGCCACGCCATCCAGTAATTGCCGTCGGAGGCGCGGTTGATGTTGTCGGGATAGCCCGGCATGTCGCGGATGACGCATTCGGCGGTGCCGGCCTTCGGCCCTTCCAGCCAGTAGCGGTGCACGCGGCAGGCCCAGCTTTCGGCGAAGAACAGCGACTTGCCGTCATGCGCCATGCACACACCGTTGGTGTAGCGATAGCCGTCGAGCAGCGTCTTCGTCGAGCCGTCCTTCGGGTCGTAGACCAGCAGCCGGCCGGTGGCACGGTTCTCGATCGAATCCAGCGCCCAATCGTGGGCGTCATATCGCTTAGTTGAATCTGTGAAATAGATGCGGCCGTCCGGTGCGATATCGCAGTCGTTGGGGTCACGCAGCCGTGCATCGTCGACGATCGAGGTCCACGAGCGCGACGTCTCCGCCGAGAGGCGTTTGACCTCCCGATCCGGCGAGACCGAATAGAGACCCATCGCGCCGACGCAGCTGATCAGATTGCCTGATTTGTCGAAGGCCAGCCCCAGCGGGAAACCGCCGATGTGGGCAAACACCTCCGACCTGACATAGTCCGGCGCGAAGAAGCGGACGATCTCGCCATGACGCGTGCCGCAATAGAGATTGTCGTCGCGGTCGAGGATGACGTCTTCCGGCCCCTCCAGCTCGCCAAGCCCGATATGCTCTGCGGCCGACAGCCTGTTGTCGAGTTCGTATGGCGTGCCCGAGCCGGGTGCGGCCGACTGTGTCTCGCCCATCTTGAGATAGACCGGCGCGACATAGACCTCATTCAGCACCTTGTGCCGGTTCTTCAGCCAGCGGATGTCGATGGTCACCGCCACCGCCAACATGATGCCGAGCACCATCTGGTTGGTGCCGGTGCCGTAGCCCAAGCGGATCAGACCGTTGGTCATGGTCAGCACGATGATTGCGCCCATCAGCCCCTTGATCACCGAGCCGCGCCCGCCGCCGAGGCTGACGCCGCCGACCACCGCCGCCGTCAGCGCCATGATCTCGAGGTTGAGGCCGGTTCCCGGCCCTGCCCCGCTCAGCCGGCAAGCAATGAGGAAGCCGCCGATCGAGGCGCAGAAGCCGGAAAAGACATAGGTCATGAACACGGTGCGGCGCACGCGGATGCCGGCATTGTGCGCCGAGCGCCTGGAGCCGCCGACCGCCAGCACGTGCCAGCCCGGCCGCGAACGCGTCAGCGCGATATGGGTGACGATGGCCAGGATGATCGCCAGCCACACCGAGACGGACAGCCCCCAGAAGGTGCTGTCGCCGATGAAGTCGAGCACATCCGATGTCGCGGTCGAGAGCTGCACATCGGCGGCATAGGTGGTGACCAGGATGTCGAACAGCGCCCGGCCGAAGATGAAGGTCACCAGCGTGGTGAGAAAGGCGCGCAGCCTGAGATAGCCGACAAGGTAGCCGTTGATGGCGCCGAAGATGAGGCCGGTGGCGAGCGATGCGGCCAGCGCCAGCCAGATCGACTGTTCGAGGATGAAGAAGACATAGACGGCGGAAAAGCACGACAGCGCGAAGATCGAGCCGACCGACAGATCGATGCCGCCACCCAGCATCACCACCGTCATGCCGGTGACGACCATCGAGAACTCGCCGAGCTGGCGGGTCGATTCCTGCAAAGCGGTCAGCTTGAAGAAGCCGGGAATGACCGAGCCGAAGGTCGCCAATGTCGCCACCAGCGCCAGGAACGGAATGGCGTTGTCGGTCCAGCGTTTGGTCAGTATCTCGCCGACGACATGGTCGGGCACGAGATTGTAGCGCCAGGACTGGAGGCGTTCGCGAAAGGACATCGGCTGCTGCTATTCCATGAGGGGACGAGGTGACCGGATCCTTCCGGTCACCTCGCTTGTACTTCAGTCGAAAAGGTGCGGCTTACTTTGCCGCCGCCGCTTGTGCCTGCAGCGCCTTCAGGTCCCAGCAGCTGTCGGGCTTGAGGTCGGCCTTGGTCGTCGCCTTCTCCAGCGTGTAGATGTAGGTGTGCGAGGTGCCGGCCGGCTGGCCGCTCTGCAGCAGGAACTTGATGATGGCGTTCATGTCGCCCGACTGGCGAGCAAGATCGGTCATCACCACAGCGCCATAGGTGCCGTCGACCAGCTTGTCGCAATCGGCCGCCTTTTCGCCGCCGCCGGTGGTGACCAGGAACACCTTGCCGTCGAGTTTGGCATCGCGGATCGCGGCGGACGCGCCGGTGGCGTCGCCATCCCAGAAATCGATGATCGAGCAGATATCCGGGTTCTGCTGCAGCATCGTCGTCGTCACGTTGCGCGAGGTCGTCGCATCCCAGTTGGAATCGGGCTTGGCCACCACCTTGAAGTCGGGATTCTTGTCCAGCACCTTCATGATGCCGGCATACTGATAGAGGCTGGAGGAGTTCGCCTGGTCACCCTGCACAAGGCCGATCTTCTTCGACGAGTTCGGGCCGCAGCCCTTGATCGCCGCTTCGGCCTCGAGCTGGCCAAGCCGGTCCCAGTCACTGCCGATAAAGGCGTCGGCCGGGAAGTTGGCGGGATTGTCGACCAGGATGACATAGGTGCCGGCGGCCTGTGCCTTCTTCATCAGCTTGGAATAGGAG
>NZ_RZPF01000293.1:0-7375 GCF_004022735.1 Mesorhizobium sp. M7A.F.Ca.AU.001.01.1.1 | reverse complement strand
TCGATACGGACCGCATTCACCTGTTTCCCAGCCATTCAGGCGGCCCGGGCAGCGAAGCGTCGCCGGAGGCTCGGGAAACGTGGTCGCGCTGTCCGAAACATGTGGCGACGGCGTTTGAATGCACCTTCTCCGAAAGCTCGAAAATTCCCACGCTGCGCGATTGGGTGGCCGAGGCGGTCGGCAGGCCGGAATTAAACCTGACCGAACTATCTGGTGGCGAGTGGCGGGCCGCCCACTATGCCGACGAAGGACGCTGGCCGCCGAGCCCACGCGGTACCGAGCGGCGTAAATTCCTGGCGTCCGCAGGGCGTGACCGCTGGCTCGTCAAATTCGCCGGCCTCGGCGAAACCGGACTCCGCAAGAAACGAGCCGCGGCGATGTTGCATGAAGCCGGGTTCGGATCGCAAGTTGTCGCGCTTTGCCATGGCTTTCTGGTTGAACGGTGGATTGATGGCAGCACGATGGATCAGGCGCCGCTGCCCAGGGAAAAACTGATCGCGGAGCTCACAAACTACCTGACCTGGCGTGCGCTCAATCTTCGAACTTGCGAACCGGGTGCATCATTGCTTGCTCTCGCGGAGATGGCTGTTTCCAATGCGTCGGAAGCCTTGGACGAGAAACGCGCAGCGACGTTGCGCGGTTGGCTCTCGAAACCGACCTCCGCGCATGTGCTGCAGCGCGTTGAAATCGACGGAAAGCTTCAACCGTGGGAGTTTCTCGTTCGTGCAGATGGCACGGTGCTCAAGACAGATGCTGTTGACCACTGCCGGGCACATGATTTGATCGGCTGCCAACCGATCGAGTGGGACATTGCCGGCGCCCGCGTCGAGTATGGACTGTCCGACAGCGATGTGAGGACCTTGGTCGAGGGAATGGAACTTGCCATCGACCATGACCACATCGGCTTTTTCGAACCATGCTATTTGGCATTCCAACTCGGGCTCTGGAGCACGGCTGCGCAATCCGAGGACGGCGGGGAAAAAACAAGGTTGGCCGAGATGGCAGACCGATATAGGATGCCGCTGATACGGTTCCTGGACGAATGCCGGATATGATCGTTTCCGATCAGTCCAGCCTTCGCAGCATGTCTGCTTCCTGCTCGAGAATAGTGGCCACTTCCTCGCGCTGCAGATGCGTCATCATCAGGCTGACGCAGCACTCGAGATAGGTAATCGAGGCGCGCCGCAGATAGGCAGCGGTCTCGCGTTCGGCCATCTGGTCGATATCCCTCGAGGGGCGCTTGGGTTGCATGAGGGTGATCCTCCATATCGGGTCCTTCTGCCAAACCACAAGCCTGGGCGGATGTTCCGCACGATCTCGGGAAAGGTTCGGCGCCATCTCGCATCACGCCGGAAGGTTCTGCAGCCCTCCGGGTGCGGGCCTCGCTCTTTTGGCAAAGCCCGTCATCTGATCGCCGATGCGGCTGCCTTCGAGAGCTGCGAAATAATCGATCGTCAGCTTGAGCCCTTCGTTGAGGGGCACCTTCGGCGTCCAGCCGAGCAGCGCTTTTGCACGCGAAATATCGGGCTGCCTGCGCCGAGGATCGTCTTGCGGCAGCGGTAGAAATCTCAGATCCGATTTGGTACCCGTCATCGCCTTCACCAACGCAGCCAGTCGCACGATGGTGAATTCTCCGGGATTGCCCAGATTGACCGGCTTGCCTGGATTGGGATCGATATCCATCAGGCGCCTCAATCCATCGATCTGATCGGAGACATAGCAGAAGGATCGCGTCTGCAAGCCGTCGCCGAAGATCGTCAGGGGACGTTTCTCGAGCGCCTGCATGATCAGGTTCGAGACGATGCGGCCGTCCGCCGGATCCATTCTCGGACCGTAGGTGTTGAAGATGCGCGCGACGCGCACGTCGGCTTTGCCGGCTCTCAGATAGTCGAAGCAAAGCGTTTCGGCGGTGCGTTTGCCCTCGTCGTAGCAGGCGCGCGGACCGGTGCAGTTCACGTGGCCGACATAATCCTCCCTCTGGGGATGCTGTTCCGGATCGCCATACACTTCGCTCGTCGAGGCCTGTAGCAGCCGCGCGTCATATCGGACAGCGAGTTCGAGCAGGTTGAGCGTTCCAATCACGCAGGTTCGCGTGGTGTGGATAGGGTCGGCCTGGTAACGCGGCGGCGAGGCAGCGCATGCCAGGTTGAAGATACGCTCCACGGGCTCGCCGAGATCCAATGGCCGGCAGATATCCTGCTCGATCAACCGGAAACCCGGATGGTCCATGATCGAGATGATGTTCTCCATGCGCCCAGTCAGAAAATTGTCGGCGCAGATCACGCGCCAGCCGTTGCGGAGCAATGTTTCGCAAAGATGCGAACCGAGGAATCCCGCACCGCCGGCAACAAGCACTGCCTTTGCCCTTCGCGCGTTTCGTGTTTGTCGCATCGCCGTTTTCTCCTGTCTGCTGGTCATGCTGCGCTTCCGATGTCGAAATCGAGGGCCGCCGCCCTTGGCTGTGTCAACGCCGCCACGAATTCGCGGGCCCTGGCCGCACCGGTGTGGGATGCGAGGACGCGTTCGCGGGCCCGGCGGGCCATGGCGAGGCGTGTGCGCTCGGACTCGCCGAACAGGATCTCGACGACATCGTCCGTTTCCCCGGCGGTGTGGATCGCCGATGCAGGAAAGAAGCTGTCGAGCCCTGGCCAGCGATCGCTGATGATGGGCGTGCCGCAAGCAGCCGCTTCGAACAGGCGCACACTGGGCGACCATCCGGCAGCTATCATGGAACTGCGTGTGACGTTCAGCGTGTAACGCTGACGGCTGTAGAACGCGGCATGATCGGCGGGCGGCAGATGTTCGATACGTTCAACATTGTCCGGCCAGATGATGTCGGATGGGTATTGCGAGCCGGCCACGACGAAACGCCGGTCCGGCATATGCCGTGCGGGCTCGAGCAGCAGCGCATTCAGCATTGTCTGCCGGTCGGCACTGTAGGTGCCGAGATAGCCGAGATCCCAGCGGATCGGATCGCCAGTCCGGTGGTGCCGTTCCGGGTCGACCGAGCAGTAGAGCGGCTCGGCGCGGCGCGCGCCGAAGTCCTCCACCAGACGGCCAAGCATCGGCCCGCCGGTGAACGAGAAGTAGACGTCGAAGTAAGGAATCTGCCGCCAGCTCAGATAATCGCAATCGTCGGCTGAAAGCTGCGCCACGGTCACCGGCGTGTCGATGTCGTAAAAGCAGAAGCGCCCTTTGCAAAGTGAAGCGACGATGTCGATGACCACGCGCCCTTCCGGCACGAACGAGCCGATGACGACGATGTCGGCCTGCTCCAGGCACCGGGCGTAGTCGCGTTGTAACTCCGCGGTGGTTTCGTAGTAGCGCAAGGCGCAGAAATCCGGATCGCGCAGATCGCGGTGGTTTGCGTACCACGGCACCTCGCGCTCCAGAAAGGTCACGCGGTGGCCGAGTTCGTGCAGACCTTTCAGCAGGCCTCGAAACGTCGTGGCGTGGCCGTTTCCCCAGGATGAGGACAGCGACAGGCCAAGAAAGACGATGTCCAATTGCTTGGTCATTCCGCTGCCTCCACGGTCCCCTGCTCGAAGTGACGTTTGAAGACTGCATCGGCCACGTCCGCCCGCAACGCGTAGGTGTGATCGGCCAGCACGCGGCAAAGTGCGGCCTGGCCGATTGCCTTTGCCCGACTGGAGGTCAGCGAGCACATGATCTCGGCGACATCGCCGCCGTCGCGCGCCACCAGGATCTCCTCGCCTGGTTTCAGGAACAGTTCCACGCCCAGCCACGCATCGGTGATGAGGCAGGCGCCGGCGCCGGCCGCCTCGAAGACACGCGTGGCCGGTGAAAAACCGTTTACGGCCATGCTGTCGCGGCTGATGTTCAGAACCGCCTTGGGTGTGACGTTGAAGGCATTGTGATCGCGGGTGCCGACGTGACCGAGCCAGCCGACATTGGCGGGAAGCGGCTTGTCCCCCCAGCCCGATCCGCCGAGGAGAAAACGCTGTTTCGGCAGCTGGCATGCGGGATCGAGGAAAAACGCTTCGACCCGTGCCTCACGATCCGGCAGCCTGTTGCCAAGGAACGCCAGATCGCAAGCGAAACGCGCATTGCTGGTGACCGGATAATGCGTTTGGGGATCGAGCGCATTGTAGATCGGCACGCATTCGTTCGCCCCCATGGCACGGTAGGCCCATACCACGGGGTCGCCGCCTCCATAGGTCAGCACAAGGTCGATTTCTTGCAGGGCGCTATGGAGCGGATGGTCCGGTTCGTCGCGCAACTGGGCAAGGGTTGCCGGAGCGTCCACGTCCCAGAATACCACCAGCGCGTCGCTGCGGGCGTGGTCGAGAACGGCGCGCAGCAGCGCCTCGTCCTCGAAACCGACGCCACTCGCCTTGACGACGATGTCGGCGCTGGCGGCACGTGCCGCGACCTGCATCAGCGCGTGCTGGGTCGCTTCATAAACGACGACAGTGCACCAGTCAGGCGCCTCGATGTCGCGATTCTTCTGCCGGTCGTAGACGTCGGGTTCATAGAAGGTGATTTCGTAGCCCAATTGGGAAAGCGCCTTCAGCAACCCGCGATAGTAAGTCGCGGCACCGTTCCAGTAGGACGACAAAAGACTCGATCCGTAGAATGCCATCTTCATGCGGCGGCTTCCTTTGCGGTGGTGTTGTTGATGGTATGTTCGGTCGTGCATGCCGTGAGCACGCGGAACAGCTCGTCAACGCGGTGCTGGCAGGTATGCCGGGAGCGAATGGTCTCGAGGCCCGAAGTCACCAGGGAAGCCGCGAAATCCGCATCGGCCAATACCGCCCGCAAGTGTTGCCGCATCTGAGAGCCGTTCTCCGCAAACAGGAAGTCGACGCCGGGCCTGAACAACTGCTCGACATCGGACCAGGGTGCTGAAATCAGCGGAATGCCGCAGGCGAGCGCCTCGAACATCCGGATCGTCGGAATTCCAGGCAATCCCTCACGATAGGGGCGCCGTGGGATGTGAACGGTGACACGATGCGCGGCGAACGCCTTCGGCACATCGGCATTGGCGATCCACCCATCATAGCGCAGTCCGGCGGCGGCCAGGTCCGCAAGTGCGGGCTTGGGATAGCGTACGCCGTGAACAGTGGCCTCGAGACCGAGATCGTGTACTGGCTCGATCAGAAATTCCTTGAGTTCGGCAGTCCGCTCATCGTCGCCCCAGTTTCCAATCCAGACCAGATCGGACATGGGATGGATCTCTGGGTGCGGCTTGAACAGGCGATCGTCCGCGGCTTCATGCCAGGTGAAGACGCGCTTGCCCCAGCCGGCGCGCAGATAGCTCTCGCGCAAGGTCTCGCCAAAGGCGAGGACGCCGTCATAGTGCTCCAACCGTAGCGCCGAGATTGCCTCGGTCGCCGATACGGCCCGGTGATGGGTGTCATGAAACAGAAGGATGAAGTTGCCGCCAGCGGCCCGGGCACGGCCGATGCGTGCGACAAGCTCCGGATCCGTCCACTCATGAACGATCACAACGTCGGCCTCGGCGATCCAGGCCTCGTGATCGAACCCGGCATTGTAGGTCACCGGCATCAACTCTGGGAAATCCTTGCGGAAGCGTTCGATGGCGAAGGATCCCTTCTCGGCCAACAGGTTCGAACGGCTCCAGCCGTCGGACGGCTCCAGCGCGACTGCCTGGTGCTGGCGCGCGATCAGATCCCGCATGATACCGCGCAGGAAATGGGCATTGCCGTGGTTCCAGTCGGATAGGACCGAGTGGGTGTAGAACAAAAAGCGCATGGTCAACGCCCCGCCATAGCCAGGGCCGCCTTGTCGTAGACGCCTCGCATGGCTGCCGCTTGCCTGGCCAGTGTAAACCGGCGGCTCCGTCGCATCGCTGCCTGGCCGAGCTCTCGCCTGAGTTCGGCATCGCTGGAAAGACGATTGAGGCCGGCAGCGAGGTCGTGCGGATTGCGCGCGTCAAAGAACATCGCAGCCCCGTCCCATAGTTCGCGATAGGTTGCGATGTCGGAAAGCACCAGGGGCGTCGCCGACATGGCAGCTTCCAGCGCGGCCAGACCGAATGGCTCATAGATCGACGGCGACACGAAAATGCCGGCGCGCGCCATCAAGGAGCGCACCTCGTGAGACGGCAGTGCTCCCAGAGGAACAGCATAGCTGAAGCTGGTACGCCCGCCGTTCGGACCGTGCATCGAACCGGCGGCAAAGACGGGCCATCGCGTCAGCGACGCGGCCTGGTCGATCACCGCCGCATTCTTCCCCTCGTCCCACCAGCGGGCAGCGGCGAAGACGAGCGGTTGGCGCTTTTCGGCCTTCGGCACCGGACTGGCACTATTTCCCACCACACTCAGACGCGCGATCGGGCCGTAGCAGGTCTCAAGCATGTCGGCGTGGCTGCGGCTCGGCACGATGACTGCGTCGGCCCGATTGAAGCCACGCCTGTTGCGCTCCTTCTGCCAGGCCCACGCGCCATCCACTGCCTGTTTCCTGACGGCGTGGAACCATGTCGTCACGCAGGAATGGGAGACCGCCACGGCTGGGCACGGCGCATCGAATCCCGCCGCCTGCGTCGGCGCGTTGAAATGGACTAGGTCGATGGCGTGGTCGCGCATGGGCGCAAGCAATTCTCGCGGTAGCGCATCCAGGTCGCCGCCGTTGTGGGTCATCCAATCCGGCGGCGTGTTCAACCAGATCAGCGTGGTGAAAGCCTCTGCCTCCGCAGCCTGCTGCCTCGTCGGCTGGGGACCGAGCCCGGCAAGCACCACGCTGTCGCCGCCGTTCACAAGTTCCCTTGCCAGATCAAGCGCATAGCGCCATACGCCGCCCACGGCATCGACGGTCATCAGGATGCGCCACGAGCGCGGCGTCAGTGTCCGCAACATGTCGCCTCCAGTTCCGCCAGCGGCCGGGGCCGCTTCTCCTGGATGTCACTGAATTTCTGGAAGGATGCGAGATAGTGGTCATGGGCGCGCTCCCAGGCAAGGTCGTCGGGTTCGCCCCAAAGCTCGCGATAGCTGGGCGAACTCGGATACGGATAAAGCGGAACAGGTTCATTGGCCCATACGCCGTGGTCGATCAGGTGGGTTCGCCAGCGCTCGACCAGGGCGGGATCATCCTCGACCACGCCGATCAGATTGGCTTGAACGAATGGAACGTGACGTCTAGCATCGACGAGCAGCGCGGCAAGTTCCTCGGTGCCCAGCCGGCAGCGCTTGGCCAGCATCGCCCGGCCTTCAACCGTCAGGCTTTCGAGCCCTGCTTCAATGGAGACGCAGCCTGCGGCGCCCAGCAATTCCAGCAGCTCGGGCTTCCACAGATCGATGCGGGTCTGCACGCCGAATTTCACATTGCGATCGACCAAGGCTTCCAGCAACGCTTTTTGCGGCAGGAAGATTTCGTCGATGAAGTAGATGTAGCC
>NZ_RZPF01000292.1:0-7395 GCF_004022735.1 Mesorhizobium sp. M7A.F.Ca.AU.001.01.1.1 | reverse complement strand
CTAACCGCCTCTATCAACTCATGTGTTGCTTGAGCGACCTTGGCAACGGGCAATCGGTGCACGCAGTAGACGCCGCCCGGGTTGTTGGGTTTGCACAAATGGGGAGCAACACACTGGCAAGGCAATGGCGGCTCAACCGTGCGGTAAGGCACGCCAACTGGCCCCCAGACATCTGGGGGAGTGAGCCCGTAGAGGCCCACAACTGGAGTTCCGACCGATGCGGCCAAGTGCATTGGGCCGCTCTCGTTTCCCAGGAAGATAAACGCGTCCGCAAGCAATGCTGTTAGTGTCTCAAGCGAGGCTTTGCCAACAACGCTTGCCAACGGGGAGACCGCCACATTCAGGATACGTTGCGCGATTGCGCTCTCGTCAGGTCCGCCAATCAGCAGTGACCGCAGGCCCGTCGTTTCATAAACTTCATCGATCACTGCGGCGAACCGTTCAGGTTGCCAGCACCGCCCTTCGAACCTTGGTCCGGCGTGCACCGCGACGAAAGCTTTTGCATTCAGATTGCTCTGAGCCAGAATCTGGGTCGAAGCGCCTCGTCCGATGGATGTGGGCTCAAGCCTCGGTGTCACTTCACTCGACGTTATCCCGAGCGCTCTCAGCGGCGAAAGATATCGGTACAGGTAATGCGCGCCTCCCTGGCCGAAGGTTTCAGCAAATATATTGGCAGGCTGACTTTCCCAAGATTTTAGAGGCACTTCGGGGGGATCGTATCCGACGCGCATTGGGGCGCCGATCAGCTTGTGTAGCATCCTCGATGTCTTCGAGTCGGTCAGATCGATGGTGAGATCGAATTTTCGGCGGCGGAGCTCAGCGACCAAGCTTGAATATTCCTTCAAGCGCCTGGTTAGGCTTCTACCACCACCTCGAGGGTCGAATCCGATGGCTATGTCTGCGATACCCTGGCTGACCACCAAGTCTCGCAGGCCAGGAGCGCAAAGCATGGCCATGATGGCGTGTGGGTAGGCGACGCGCAGATTTCGCATAAGCGCCGAGGTCAGAATGACGTCCCCGATGTACTTTGCCTGGATAACCAGAATGGATTTGACAGCCAGCCGATCAGCCATCGAGATATTCAGCACGTCAAAACGATGGGGCAGGATGTTGGTCATTGGGCGCGCACACACGTCCAAGAGAGCTCATGTGCCGCTTGTGGTGATCGATGGATCGGCAGCCTTGGAACCTCCGACCCATGCACCTCTCGTTTGTTCCACAAACAAAAAGGCAATCCCACGCAGCGCTCGCTGCCTGGGAGGAGCGGAACCGGGGCCTGTCGGTCTGCGGATGCCGTGGTCATGGCGTCTGTCCCTGCCAAAGCGGCAATCCGCTTTCTCTGGCGAAGTCTCTATCTTCCGCGTAGATGGGCTCGCCTCTTCTCGCCACCCGCCGAAGCAAATCCGCATCTTCGTCGGCATGATATCGGAAGGCGTTTCGGCTATCGTATCCATGCCCGGCCTGAGACAGGGAAAACCCGCTGACCACAACCGGAGCGAAGCCGGCGAAACGCGCAAGCATGACAGCGAAAGCCCCCGTGGAGATGTTCCGGTGCCAGCCGCGGGATACGTGAAATTTGCCGCTAAGCCGCCAGACGATGTTGGCAAGCTGCCACCTGGTAAGCGCCTGCAAGGTCTCGTAACGATAATCGAAGGTGCGACAGCCGGCTTTCAGCTTGTCCTCCACGTCAGGCCAGATCGGGACGATCAGATGCTTTGCCTGCCGCCCTTTTAGCAAGTCACGCTTGTAGAAGTCCTGCTCACCTTGGCCAACCAGAATGCCGCGACGCATCAGCGCCATATCAGGAGCGGCGAGGCCAAAGGTTTCCGCCAAAATCTGGGAAGCGTTGACGGTTATAAGCGCCCAACCGGCATCATGTCCGTACGGGAGGCGAAAATTCGGCGCCGATCCCATGACCAAGGCGGGACCCGTGAGCCTAGGCAAGCGGAGGATGGGCTTTGAGAGCACGGGCAAGAGATCCGAAAGCGGAGGTTTCATGCGGGGATCTGAACCGCATTTTCCTCAAACGCACGCAGAATGCTTTCTTCTCGGCTCCACAATTCGTCCCATTGTGTGGCGCCCGACCAACCGGCAAACCAGGGACCGCCGAGCGTGTAGTGCGCCAGCGACACCTCGGCGGGGTCGAGTTCGGAAGCCGACGCCCCTACGAGGTAGTTCCATGCCAGAGGCAACTCCCCGATCTCATGATCCTCGAGCCATTTGAAGGCGTGGAGGTCACGTCCGGGCCACGTATTAAGCATTTCGTTCGTCAGTCGTTTGTTGGCGGGATGATCTAGATTCCACAAAACGACCGACGACCAGTTCTTGCGCCGATAGAACGTCTGCGTTTGTCCGTCCATCTTGACGGCTTCAGACTCGCGTTGCCGGTGCTTAACCGCCATGATCGCGTAGGAAGGATCGACCAGGTCGAGCAGCTTGACGGGATCCTGCAGAAAAAGAACGTCACAATCGCAGAACATGGCCCAGCCGCCTTGCCGCATAAACGGAACGGCAAAGCGCGATATGGCAAACTCGGTCGCCATCGGTGCCTCGGAGATCGGGCACCAGAGCCTACCGTCACGTACCTCCATCGGTCGCTTCATGATTCCTTGGGCTTCAAGGTCTTTGAGCACCAGTGGGTGGATCTGCAACGGCGTGCTTGTCCGGCGGAAGGCGCTCCATCGCGCCACCTCGAGGACTCGGGCTTCGCGTGGGTCGTACCCGATGTAGATTGGCATCATAGTGTAACTCTGCAGTTGGAAGTGAGTTTGCCCGAATTATGCAAGGTTGCGCGGCTGGCGGTAGACCCCAGGTAAATGGATCAACCCGCCGCGATGGCGATCGTGCAAGGCCAGAGCGCCACAGTCGGGATATTGTTGCAGTGAGGCCGGAGTCAAGCAACCGTGAGCGACGGTATTTCGTTTGGCTCGACGGAACATTGGCCGGGCCGGCGGCCCAATAAAGCGAACAGATGTTATCGCGCTCGCTAGCTCCTTTTCCGTGAATGGCTTGCTGAGAATCTTGATCTCGGGAGTGCCAGGGAGTTCGGCGTAGCCTGTTGCTACAATGACGGGGACGCTCGGCCACTTGTCTTTAATCGCCTTCGACAGCTGTAGGCCAGTCGTCTTCGGCATCGCGTAGTCCGTTATAACGGGGTCGAACCGGTGCTCCTCCAACAGCGCAAGGAAGGCGGCCGCAGAATGCGCCTTCGCAACGGTATGGCCGAGATCCTCGAGCATCGCAGCGGTATTCAACAGGACCAGGGCGTCCCCATCATCCACCGCCAGAATTCGCAGAGACACCGCCTCGATGACTTCCTCGGTCAGAACATCCGGCCCGCGCGCGACTTCTGAGCTCGCGGTTGCGATCGGCAGCCATAGTTCCGCTGTGGTTCCGGTTCCCCTGGAGCTCTTGAGCACTAGGCACCCGCCCATTTGCTCTGTCATCCCATGCACCATGGACAGACCGAGACCCGTACCTTTGCCAGCGCCTTTTGTGGTGAAAACGGTTCCGTCGCCCTTCGTCCATTCCTTCGCCACTGTCGGCTGCCGAGAGGCAGACATAATGGCCGGGAGCCAAGCCAGCACCATTGCTTTCGCCGACCTGTTCCATCCGGGCGGAAATGATGATCGGCCCACCATCAGGCATGGCGTCACTGGCGTTGACACACAGGTTGAGCAAGGCAAGTTCGATCTGACTTTCATCGATCATTACATGATCGAGCGAGAGCGGAAATTTCGTTTCTATGATCGCCCTTGAGCCAAGCGACCGCTCCAGCAATTCTCTCATTCCCTGGATTTAGGCCAATTAGGTCGACAGGCTTTGGATCGAGTTGCTGCCGCCAGGCAAAAGCCAGCATGCGCTGCGTCAAGGACGCTCCCCGTCGCGCCCCGAGCACCGCGTTGTCGAGAAGACGCAGCAATTGTGGATCGTCGGGAAGTCGTTTGCGGAGCAGCTCGAGACTTCCCAAAATCGCCATCAGCAAATTGTTGAAATCGTGGGCGACGCCGCCCGTTAGCTTGCCGATCGCATCCATTTTCTCCTGCGCCTTCTTCCGCTCCGTAATGTCGCGTGTGATCTTCGCGAACCCCAGGAGTTCGCCATCCTCGTGCCGAATGGGCGTCGATGACCACGTGGGACCAGAACGCAGTGCCGTCTTTGCGTATACGCCAGCCTTCGCGCTCAACTCGCCCTTCACGGGCGGCGATCTCCAGGGCACTTTGCGGACTGCCCCGCTCACGGTCCTTGAGAGTATAGAATTGCGAAAAGTGCTTGCCGATTAATTCATCTGCCGAATAACCCTTGATGCGTTCCGCACCCGCATAATGCGCTGACCCTTGGCGTTGAACAGATGCAACTGGGTGAGGTCCGGCGCCAGGAAAACCTTCTGGCCCGGCATCACGGAAATCCGCTCGCGCAGCAACGCGCTCAGCGTGTTGTTGCCGGCTTTGGCCATGACAAGGGTTTCCGCGCCGGTCGGCTCGACCACTTCGACCACCGCCGGCACGCCGCTGTCTGAGAGCTTGAGATGTTCGGGCCGGATGCCCCAGGCAAGCGCACTTTCGCCCTGTCCCAACGCAGGCAGCGGAAATACCGTGCCGTCGCTGGCGACAAAACCGTCCGTAGTGGTGCGGCCGTCCAGGATGTTCATCGACGGCGAGCCGATGAACTGGGCAACGAACAGATTGGCCGGCCGGTCGTAGAGATCGAGCGGGGCGCCGACCTGTTCGACGATGCCGCCATTCATGACGACGATCTTGTCGGCCATAGTCATGGCTTCGACCTGGTCGTGGGTGACGTAGACGATGGTGGTTCCCAGGCGCTGGTGCAGCGCCTTGATTTCGGCGCGCATCTGCACGCGCAGCTTGGCGTCGAGGTTGGAGAGTGGCTCGTCGAACAGAAAGACCTTCGGGTCGCGCACGATAGCGCGGCCCATGGCGACACGCTGGCGCTGCCCGCCGGAAAGCTGGCGCGGATAACGATCCAGCAAGTCCTGCAGTCCGAGGATCGTCGCGGCACGCGCAATCTTGGCGTCGATCTCGCTTTTATCGATCTTCTTCAGCGTCAGTGCGAAGGCCATGTTCTCACGCACCGTCATGTGCGGGTAGAGCGCATAGTTCTGGAAGACCATGGCGATATCGCGCGATTTCGGCGCGACATCGTTGATGATCTTGCCTTCGAGCGCGATCTCGCCGGCGCTGATGTCTTCCAGGCCGGCGATCATCCTGAGCAAGGTCGACTTGCCGCAACCGGACGGGCCAACCAGGATGACGAATTCGCCCGACGCGATGTCGACGGACACGCCGTGGATGACCTTCGCCTTGCCATAGGCCTTATCGACACCTGATATGGTGAGCGCACTCATTGGTATTTTCCTTAGAAAGAGACCTTGTCGCCGCCCTTGAGCTGCAAGATCTGCCGTGCCTCGTCAGGGGTGGCGACCGAAGCGCCAAGCCCTTCGATGATCTGGTGTACCTTGCGCACCTGCTCGGCATTGGATTTCGCCAGTTGGCCCTTGCCGATCCAGAGCGAGTCCTCCAGCCCGACGCGCACATTGCCGCCGAGCGCAATGGCCTGGGTGGCGATCGGCAGCTGGCTGCGGCCGGCGCCCAGCACCGACCAGTGGTAGTCCTGTCCAAACAGCCGGTCGGCGGTGCGCCTCATATGCGCGACATCTTCCGGATGGGTGCCGATGCCGCCCAATATGCCGAACACGCTCTGGACGAAGAACGGCGCCTTGACCAGGCCGCGCTCAACGAAATGGGCGAGCGTGTAGAGGTGGCCGATGTCGTAGCACTCGATCTCGAAACGCGTGCCGTTTTGCGCGCAGGTGCGCAGGATGTGCTCGATGTCGCCAAAGGTGTTGCGGAAGATGCGGTCGCGCGAGCCTTCGAGATAGGGGCGTTCCCAGTCATGCTCGAAGGTCTTGAAGCGCTCCAGCATTGGGTAGAGGCCGAAATTCATCGAGCCCATGTTGAGCGATGCAACTTCCGGCGCAAAGGTCGCCGCCGGCTTGACGCGCTCCTCGACGCTCATTGTCGCGGCGCCGCCTGTGGTGATGTTGATGACGCAGTCCGAGCGTTGCTTGATCACCTTCAGGAAGGGCGCAAACGCCTCGGTCGACTGGTCGGGCCGGCCGTCGGCGGGGTTGCGCGCATGCAGATGGACGATGGCAGCGCCGGCCTCGGCCGCGCCGATCGCGGCATCGGCAATCTCTTGGGCGCTCACCGGCAGATGTGGCGACATGGACGGCGTGTGGATCGAGCCGGTAACCGCGCAGGTGATGATGATCTTGTTCTGGTTCGCCACTTGAAATTCCTCGTCTATTTGACCGCAGTCTATTTCACCGCGCCTTGGGTGATGCCGGAGATGAACTGCTTCGACAGCACGATGTAGAGCAGCGTTATCGGCAGCGCCGCCAGAGTCAGCCCGGTGAACATCACGCCCCAGTCGGTGGTGAACTCGCCGACGAAGACGGTGAGGCCCTGCGGCAAGGTTTTGAGCTCGTCCGAGGTGATCAGCACCAGCGGGAAGAAGAAGTCGTTCCAGATCGGCACGGCGTTCTGGATGGCGACGATGACCAGGGCCGGGCGCGCCAACGGCAACATGATCGAGCGCATGATGCGAAATTCGCTGGCGCCGTCCATGCGTGCGGACTCTTCCAGTTCGCGCGGCAAGGTCCGGAGGAAGCCGGTCATGATGAACACCGCCGAAGGAATGCCCATGGCGACATAGACCAGCACCAGGCCGGCATAGCTGTCGACCAGCCCAAGCGAATCCAGCTGGATGAACAGCGGAATGATCGCCAGTTTCAGCGGCACCGTCATGCCGCTGAGGAAAAACATCAGCACCAGCGCGCTCAGCCTGAACTGGTAGCGGGCAATCGCATAGGCGGCCATGGTGCTGAACAGGAGGATCAGCGCCACCGCGGCCATGGTGATGCCGACGGAATTGGCGAGGTAGCGGACGAAATTGGTTTCGCTCCACACCCGCTCGGCATTGGCCAGCGAAAAGTGCGCCGGCAGGGCGAAGGGGCGAGCTGAAGATTTCGGCGTTGGTCTTGAACGACGACATCACCATGACGAACAGCGGATAGATCATGATGACGGCGTTGATCGCCAGCATCAGCTGGATGGCGCCATTCTTCAGCAACTCGGCGGGTTGCCCGGTGCGGGCTGTCGCGCTCACAGCTCGATCTCGCGACGGCGCAGGTAGCGAAGCGCGATTGCAGTGACGCCTGCAACGATGATGAACATCATCACGGCCAGCGCGCTGCCCTGGCCGAAATCCTGGATCCCGGTCGTCGTCGAACCGAAGGCGGTGCGGTAGAAATAGAGGCCGAGCACATCTGTCGCGCCGCCGGGCGAACCGGTGAGGCCAGCCATGACATAGGGG
>NZ_RZPF01000291.1:0-7400 GCF_004022735.1 Mesorhizobium sp. M7A.F.Ca.AU.001.01.1.1 | reverse complement strand
CTCGACCCGGTGCTGGCGGCTGACCGGCTGCGCATGCTGGTCGAGGACAATGGCGGCGCCGTCATTGCAGCAGCAGATCCTGCCCGAATCCCGCGCGCCACCAAGAACCAGGCCGAGATCAACGGCTCGCGCGCCGCGCATCGGCGTGACGGTGCGGCCGTGGCGAAATTGCTGTGCTGGCTGGAGCGGCAAAAACCCGGCTCGCTCGACGAGATCGCTGTCGTCACCAGGCTGGAGGAACAGCGCCGGCGGACCGGCGAGGAAACCCAGATGCCGCTGCGCGACGTCTCCTTCGACACCATTTCGGGCGCCGGCCCGAACGGCGCCATCATGCATTACCGCGTGTCGCGCGCCACCAGCCGCAAGCTGCAGGCCGGCGAGCTGTTCCTGCTCGATTCCGGCGCGCAGTATCAGGACGGCACCACCGACATCACCCGCACCGTGCCGATCGGCCAGCCGACGCAGGAGATGCGCGAACGCTTCACCCTGGTGCTGAAAGGCATGATCGGCATTTCCACCTTGCGCTTTCCCGCCGGCACGCGCGGCTCCGAGATCGATGCCGTCGCGCGCATGGCGCTGTGGAAGCACGGCTGCGACTTCGCCCACGGCACCGGCCATGGCGTCGGCTCGTATCTGGCCGTGCATGAAGGCCCGCAGCGTATCGCCCGCACCGGCACCGAAAAGCTGCTCGAAGGCATGATGCTGTCCAACGAGCCCGGCTACTACAAGGAAGGCTCCTACGGCATCCGCATCGAGAACCTGATCCTGGTGACGCCGGCGCAAGAGATCGAGGGCGGCGACATCGCCATGCACGGCTTCGAGACGCTGACGCTGGCGCCGATCGATACCAGGCTGGTGCAGTCGGACCTTCTGACGCGTGACGAGCTGCATTGGCTGGACTCGTACCACGCGCGCGTGCTGGCCGAGATCGGCCCGATGCTCGACGGCGAAACGCTGGCCTGGCTGGAGAAGGCCACCGCGCCGCTGCCGCACGACGCGAAGATTTGATTTTTCTGAGGCGCCGAGGGCGTGTCGAGATTCAGGTCAGGACGAGCGAAAACGATGGGTTCCGTGAACCGGAGCGAAGCGTACTTTTGGGTACGTGAGCTCAGTTCTACCGCGACGCGGTAGAACGGGGAAGCGCAGGAAGCCGCCGTTTGCAGGCCGTCATCACCTGAATATCGATACGCCCTACCCGACGAACTGCCGCGCCACGATCAATACCGCCGCGCCCGCCAAAAACATCGCCATCAACCCACCGCGCAGCGAAACCACGGCGGTGACCACCAGTGCGGCCCATTCCGCCGGGCCGGCGTTCAACAGCTCGGGCGCTACCAGCGTCGTCAGCACCGCCGCCGGCACGGCATTGAGGCCGGCCTCGACGCGGGGATGGATGGTATCGAAGCGCGATATCACCAGGTGCCCGCCGATGCGCGTCAGATAGGTCGCGATTGCGCCGGCGATAATGATCCAGAAGGTCGTGCTCATGGCCGTGCCTTTACGCCGCTATGGTGGGGAGGCAGGATGACCGCCAGCAGCACACCGGCAACAGCGCCAATCGAGACATGCCAGGGCGAGCCCACGGTCTTGTAGGCGATGATGGAGGCGGCAGCGCTGGCAATGACCACCGGCAGCCACAGAGGCCGCTTGCGGAAGCCCAGCACGAGACCGAGGAAATAGATCGGCAGCAGGAAATCGATGCCCAGCGCGTGCGTGTCGGGGATCAGCTTGCCGAACAGCGCGCCAAGCGCGCTTTCGAGGATCCAGAACAGATAGACAGGCAAGCCAAGTCCCAGATACCAGGCAAAGCCGACCGTCCGGCCCGATTGCGCCCGCGCTTCGGCCACCGCGAATTGCGGATCGGTCAGGATGAAATAACCAAGCGCCTGCTGGATGAGGGGCCAGTGCGCGATGCGCCGGCCGATGCCGGCGGAATAGAGCACGTGGCGGAAATTGACGGCGAAGATCGACAGGACGATCAGCCACGGCGCCACATGCTGGCCGAACAGCTGGATGCCGACCATCTGGCTGGCGCCGCCATAGACCAGCGCACTCATCAGAAAGGCTTCCAGGACCGAGAAGCCATTGTCCACGGCGAGCGCGCCGAACAGCACCGCAAAGGGCGCCGAGGCCACCACCACAGGCATCGACAGCCGCACGCCTTGCCAGAAATCGCTTCTGTCGCCGCTCTCGGAAATTACGTCCGTCGCCATCAACCACTCCTGATGCATGTCGCCCAAAAGGGGGATAACGACATGCACAACAACAAGGGAAGCGCGGTATGTAGGTGGCGCGGCTTGCCGTGTCACACGAATTCGCTTGAGCCAAACGATCAGCGGAAATGATCGCGGGATCGGCTGAGTTAGACGCTTATTCCTTCGGGATCTTGCCCTCGATCGCCCTGCCCCAGTCGAGCAGCGGCTTGGCGCGCAAGGTGAAATCGACGAGTTCGTCGACCAGATCAGCCGTGTGGATTCCCGCCGGATCGATGACATGCTGGACGACAAAATGCCGGTTGCGGATGGCGGCGGCCAGGTCGGCATCGCTGATATGCTCGAAGCCGCGTGGGGTGCGCTTCATACGGCCTTCGGTCTCGAGTTCGAGGCTATTTTTCTTCAACGCCGCAACCATCTTTTGGAATTCGCCCGGCTTTGCCGCGATGGCCTTGCGCATCGCCAGCAGCAGCGCCGGCTCCGGCTGCCACCACGCAATGTCGGCGAAGCAGCGCTCAAGCCCGACATGCACGTAGAACACGCCCTGCTCCATCTTGGTGCCGTCGGGCGACAGGATGGCCGACAAATGCCTGTTGTAGGGCCGCTTGTCCTTGGCGAAGCGCACGTCGCGATTGATCCGGAACAGCGACTTCTTGCGGTCGCCGCGCAGGCCGAGCCCTGCCTTTGCGAAGCGCTCGGTCAGCGTGTCGACCAGATCGCCGAAGGGATCGCGCAATTCCTTTTCGAACAGGTCGCGATTCTCCAGGAACCATTCCCGGTTCTGGTGGAAATCCAGAGCCTTCAGGAACGGAATGGCCTTTGGGCCGAACCCCTTGAATGCGCCTTCCATCACGCCTTGCCGATCCGCGCCAGCCAGGCATCCTCGTCGATCACCTCGATGCCGAGCTCACTGGCAAGCTTGAGTTTGGAGCCGGCGCCCGGCCCGGCGACCACCAGATCCGTCTTCGCCGAAACCGAGCCCGCGACCTTGGCGCCGAGGCGCTCCGCCATGGCCTTGGCTTCGGAGCGCGTCATCTTCTCCAGCGAGCCGGTGAACACGACCGTCTTGCCGGCGACCTCACTGTCGGCCGAGACGGTGACGACATACGGCTTCGGCTTGACCTGCTCGAGCAGCTTCTCAAGCACGTCGTCGTTGCGCTCATTGCCGAAGAAGCCGCGCAGCGCATCGATCACCGTATCGCCGATGCCGTTGACCGATGGGAAGACAGTATGTGGATCCTCCGCGGCCGCTGTCTCCTTGCCGACGCGGATCAGCTCCTCGATGGTCGAGAAGGTGCGGGCAAGCACGGCCGCCGTCGTTTCGCCGATATGGCGGATGCCGAGCGCGAAGATGAAACGGTCGAGTTCCGGCTCGCGGCGCGAGTCGATGGCCGCGAACAGCTTGTCGAGGCTTTCATAGTTGCGATCCTCGACGCTGCGCACATTCTTGCGTGTCTTGCCCGATGCGGCCTCGCGCTGCCTGGCCTGCTCCTCGCGGCGCTCGGCCAGCGCCCTGGTGACGGCCGGACGGCGATCCTTGAGCGTGAAGATATCGGCGGCGGTCTTGATCAATCCCGCATTGAAGAACGTATCTATGTTCTCGGCCCCCAGCCCCTCGATGTCCAGGGCACCGCGCGACACGAAGTGGCGCAATCCTTCCACCGCCTGCGCCGGGCAGATCAGCTCGCCGGTGCAGCGGCGGCGGGAATCTTCCTTGCCGGTCTTCTCGTTGATCTCGCGCGTCGCCGGCGAGCCGCAGATCGGACAGGTATGCGGGAATTCGTATGGCACGGCATCGGCCGGCCGCTTGTCGATGACGACACTGACGATCTGCGGAATGACATCGCCTGCCCGCTGGATCACCACCGTATCGCCGATGCGCACGTCGATGCCGTCGCGGATCGGCTGGCCGGTGCTGTCCAGGCCCTTGATGTAGTCCTCATTGTGCAGCGTGACATTCTCGACCACGACGCCACCGACAGTGACCGGCGCCAGCCGCGCGACCGGCGCCAGCGTGCCGGTACGGCCAACCTGGATGTCGATCTTCTGCACAGTCGTCATCGCCTGTTCGGCCGGAAATTTGTGCGCGACGGCCCAGCGCGGCTCACCGGTGACGAACCCCCATCGGCGCTGCAATTCCAGCTGGTCGACCTTGTAGACGACGCCGTCGATATCATAGCCAAGTGCCGAACGTTGCTCCTCGATCCGATGATAATGCGCGATCAACTCGTCGGCCGATTTCGCCCGCACCATCAGCGGACTGATCTTGAACCCCCACTCGGCGAATTTCTGCACCGAATCATATTGGGTCGGAGCCGGATCCGCTGTCGTATAGCCCCAGGCATAGGCAAAGAATTTGAGGTTGCGGCTGGCGGTAACGGACGGATCCTTCTGGCGCAGCGAACCGGCCGCCGTGTTGCGCGGATTGACGTAGTCCTGGCCGCCGACCGCCGCCGACCGCTGCTTCAACGCCTCGAATTCCGCATAGGTCATGTAGACCTCGCCACGGATCTCAATGGTTTCGGGCCAGTCCGAACCTTTCAGCCTCGCTGGAATATCGGCAATCGTCTTCAAATTGGCGGTGATGTCTTCGCCGACGGCGCCGTTGCCACGCGTTGCGCCCTGCATGAACACACCGTTTTCGTAACGCAGCGAAGCCGAAAGCCCGTCGATCTTCGGCTCGGCCGTGAAGGCGATGTCGAGCTCCTTGTCGCGATCGAAGAACCGCCGGCCGCGTTCGATGAAATCGGCGACGTCATCGTCGGTATAAGCCTTGGCAAGGCTGAGCATCGGCACCGCATGGCGCACCTTGGTAAAGCCTTCCGCGGGTGCCGCACCGACCCTGAGCGATGGCGAATCCTCGCGCACCAGCGCTGGAAAGCGCTCCTCGATGGCAAGGTTGCGCCGTGCCAGCGCATCGTATTCCGCGTCGGTGATAATAGGCGCGTCTTCGGTATGGTAGCGCCGGTCGTGCTCGGCGATCACTTCCGCCAGACGCTTCAGCTCGGCTTCGGCCTCGCTTTCGGTCAGGGCATCGACTGGTTTTTCGGACATGGTTTTGCACCTGGCTGCTGTTGGCCCGGGACAATAGATCAGGATTCGGATGGAAGGGAGCTGAATTCTGACAAAACCACGCCGAAACAGCGGGATGGAGCCATATGCTGACTCTGTTGCAAAGCCCGGATTTTCACTGGTCGGCGAACCGTAGGTGGTGGGTCAGTCTGAAATCCCATCGGTCACTGAGCACTCAATCGCGTCGGACCGTGCATCGACGAACAGTCGGGTTCCATCTGTGAATTCAATCAGTACTTCTGCCGCACGAAACCGCCAAACGTGGATCACCATTTTTCCTGAGAGAAGTTTTGTCAATTCGACAGTTTCCTCTTCCAAATCCATCGGATTCTCCTAAGCCGCTGAGTGTTTCTTATACGGCCCGCGAACCGTTGGCTTCTCGGCTTCCTTTGCTTCGATCCACTGCCGAACCATGCGCCATCAGGACGCCGCGATGTTCTCGCGCAGCAGTCGCTCGGCGGCGGCGCGGGCCTCGTCGGTGATCGTGGCGCCGGCCAGCATGCGCGCGATCTCCTCTTGCCGCGCCGGCCGGTCCATCTCGGCAATGCCGGTCGCGACACGGTCGGTGGTGCCGGATTTGGAGATCAGGAAATGCGTCGCCGCGCGCGCCGCCACCTGTGGCGCGTGCGTCACCGACAGCACCTGCACGCGCTTCGACAGCCGCGCCAGCCTTTGGCCGATGGCGTCGGCGACAGCGCCGCCCACGCCGGTGTCGATTTCATCGAAAACCAGCGTCGGCGCCGAGCCACGGTCGGCCAGCGCCACCTTCAGCGCCAGAAGGAAGCGCGAAAGCTCGCCGCCGGA
This sequence comes from Mesorhizobium sp. M7A.F.Ca.AU.001.01.1.1, assembly GCF_004022735.1. Lineage (NCBI taxonomy): Bacteria > Pseudomonadati > Pseudomonadota > Alphaproteobacteria > Hyphomicrobiales > Phyllobacteriaceae > Mesorhizobium > Mesorhizobium sp. M7A.F.Ca.AU.001.01.1.1. The sequence goes on along the minus strand of NZ_RZPF01000291.1, from coordinate 1,311 downwards.
GGCCACCTTCATCATCGGCCCGGGCCGCGTGCCTGGATTGGTGCGCACCCAGAATTCGATCTGGTCAATGCCCTCTTCCATGCGGCTCTCGGCATCGCTCTTCATTTCCACGATGAAGGCCGCGCGTTCGAGCTTCAGGGCCGGCAGTTCCGCCATGACCGCCTTGGTCAGGCCGACCGCCGCCGCATGACGAAGCGAGGACAGCTGTGCGGCTGCGATGTCATACGTCTCGCGTGCCGCGGCGGCCTGCTTTTCCAGCCCGTGCAGGCGTTCCTCGCCGGCGTCGAGGTCGGCGAGATCGGCCGACATCGTGTCGCGCAGTTGCGCCAAATCGTCGACGGCGACGCTGTGCTTGCGTGAGGCCGCGCGCAACGAGAACAGCCGCTCCTCCGCTTTCTCCAGCCGCTGCGGATCATATTCGGTGGCGCGCAGTGCGGCCTCGACGCCCGATTGGGCCGCGTCGAGCGACAGCATCGCCTCGTCGAGCGACTTGACCACGTCGTCGAGCAGGCCTGGCGCCTCCGTCACCTTGCGTTGCAGCCGCCTCAGCAGGCTGGCCAGTTGCGGCAAGGGCGACGACGGGCCGGACAGCACATCCTGCGCGTCATGGATTTCGGACGCGATCTTCTCGGCCCGCATCATCGACGCGCGCAGTTCGGCAAGATCGGTCTCCTCACCCGGCTGCGGATCGAGCTTTGTCAATTCCGCCACCGCCGCACGCAGATAGTCGGCCTCGCGCGCCGCCGCCGCCACCTTGGCACGGTGGCGCGACAACTCCTGCTCGCAGGCGCGCCAATGCCGCCATGCCTCGCCAGTCGAGCGAACGGCGCCGAGATGGCCGCCGAAAGCATCGAGCACCTCGCGGTGAGCGCCGGGATCGACCAGAGCACGTTCATCGTGCTGGCCGTGGATCTCGACCAACGCGCGCCCGACATCGCGCATCAAGGTGACGCTCGAAGGCTGATCGTTGACGAAGACACGGGTACGGCCGTCCGCGGTCTGAAGGCGGCGCAGGATGATGTCGCCGTCATCCTCGATGGCATTGTCGGCTAGCAGCGCACGGGCCGGATGATTGCGCGGCACGTCGAAGACGGCGATAACCTGGCCTTGCGCCGCGCCATGGCGCACCAGCGACGCGTCACCGCGCGCACCAAGCGCCAGCGACAGGGCATCGAGCAGGATGGACTTGCCGGCACCGGTTTCGCCGGTCAGCACCGAAAGACCCGGCTGGAAGTCGATATCCAGCTTCTCGATCAGGACGATATCGCGGATCGACAGTCTGGAGAGCATCAGAACCCGAATCTAGGACGG
>NZ_RZPF01000028.1:0-16816 GCF_004022735.1 Mesorhizobium sp. M7A.F.Ca.AU.001.01.1.1 | reverse complement strand
GGGCGACGTTCAAAAGAACCCCGCCGTGATCGCCGCCTATCTCGGCAGCCGCACGGCGCTCGCCAAGACCGCAACGCCTGAAAACCAGACCGCATAGACCGCAACGACCAACGACAAAAATCCAGAAGGAGAACCGACATGCCAAGCCTCTATCGCCTCCATCGCGCCGCCTTCTGCGCTGCCGTGTTCGGCATCGCCACCATTTCGACGGCCAGCGCCGAGGAGATCATCATCGGTGCCGCGACCGCGCAGACAGGCGGTCTTGCCCCTTACGACCAGCCGGCACTTGCCGGCCTGCGCATGTCGCTCGACGAACTCAACGCCAAGGGCGGGTTCGGCGGCAAATACACCGTCAAGCTGCTGATCAAGGACACCCGCTCCGACACCGCGCAGACCGCCACGGTCGCGCAGGAGCTGATCGATGCCGGCGCCAAGATCATGATCACGCCGTGCGATGCCGATCCCTCGATTTCCGCCGGCCAGCTGACCCAGCCTCTCGGCATTCCGACCCTGACGCTGTGCGGCTCCGCCCCGGTGCTCACCGGCGCGGTCGGCGATGTCATGTTCGGCACCTATCCCGCCGACAATGTACAGGCGACGGCGGTTGCCGACTTCGCCGTCTCCGAAGGCAAGAAGAAGGTGTTCCTGCTGACCTCGCCGGACTCCACCTACACCGCCAATCTGCCGGAATATTTCGGCAAGGTGTTCGAGAAGAAGGGCGGCACCATTGTCGGCCGCGGCACTTTCAGCATGGGCCAGCCCGACTTTTCCGCCGAGATCACCAACATCAAGGGCTTGGCCGATAAGCCCGACCTGATCATGACGGCGGCCTATGAGCCCGATTTCCCAGCCTTCATCCAGCAATTGCGCGGCGCCGGCGTCACCATCCCGGTCTATGGAGCCGATGCCATCGGTACGCCGACCATCAAGGCGCTCGGCAAATTGGTCGACGGCGTCGTCTACACCGCGGCCGGCTATGCCGAGCCGGGCAGCAAGCTCGAAGCCTTCAACGCCGCCTTCACCAAATATGCCGGCCATGCGCCGGAATCGACCTATGAGGTCAATGGCTACGAGATCGGCCTGATCCTCGACCAGGCGGTCAAGACGGCCGGCTCCGACGACCCGAAGGCGATCCGCGACGCCATCGCCGGCCTCAAGGATTTCGAGGGCATCACCGGCAAGATCACCTATGCCGGCACCGACCGCATGCCGCTGCGGCCAGTGGCGCTGATGCGCTACGAGGGCGGCGAAGGCAAGCATGTCGAGACCCTGATCCCCGAAGCCGCCGACGTTCCGGCGCCGTGATGTCATGCTGAGCGTCGAAGCCCTGAAAATCCGGTACGGCGAGGTCGAGGCGGTGCGCCGCGTCGACCTCGCCGTCGACAGCGGCGAGATCATCGCCCTGGTCGGCGCCAACGGTGCCGGCAAGAGCTCGACGCTCGGCGCCGTCGCCGGGCTGGTGCCGGCGGCATCGGGCAAGGTGGTCTTCGACGGTGTCGACATCACCGGCCTGGCGCCGGAGGCGATCGCCCGCAAGGGCGTCGCGCTGGTTCCGGAAGGCCGCCGCATCTTCGCCAGCCTGACGGTGGCCGACAATCTGCGTCTCGGCGGCGCGGTGCATCAGCCGGCGGCCGAGGCGCGGCTGCGCGAAGAGGAGATGCTGGAGCTGTTCCCGATCCTGCGCCGCTACCACCGCGTCAAGGGCGGCAATCTGTCGGGCGGCGAACAGCAGATGCTGGCCATCGCCCGCGCGCTGATGGGCAAGCCGCGCATGATCCTGCTCGACGAGCCCTCGCTCGGCCTTGCCCCGCAACTGATCGACACCGTCTTCGACCTGATCGCCGAACTGCGCCGCAAGGGCCTGACCATCCTTCTGGTCGAACAGAATGTGGCGCTGGCGCTCGAAATCGCCGACCGCGCCGTCGTGCTCGCCAATGGCGAAGTGGTGCTGTCGGGCAGGGCAAAAGAACTCGCCTCTTCGGACCTCGTCCGCCAGGCCTATCTAGGAGCTTAAGAAGCATGATCGCGCAGCAGATCATCAATGCGGTGAGCCTCGGCGGCGTCTATGCGCTGCTGGCGCTCGGGCTGGCGATCGTCTTTTCCATCGTCGGCCTGATCAACTTCGCCCATGGCGAACTGATGACGCTGTCGGGCTATGCGCTGCTGGCCTCGCTGGTGCTTGGCTTTCCGTTCCCGGTGGCGGTGCTTGTCGCCGTGTCCTGCGGCGCGCTCGCCGCTGTCGCCATGGAGCGCATCGCGTTCAGGCCGATGCGCGGCGCCAGCGTCACCAGTCTGTTGCTGACCAGCTTCGCTGTCTCCAGCCTGCTGAAGGTCGTCTTCCAGAACGGCATTTCGGCGCGGCCGCAGGCTGTCGCCATGCCTGGCTGGATGACCGGCGCTTTCTCCTTCGGCGATTTCACCATCGGCGTCGGTCCCAGCATCTCCATCGTCGTCTCCGCACTGGCGCTGATTGCGCTGGAAGTCTTCCTGCGCCGCTCGGTGACCGGGACGGCGATGCGTGCCGCAGCGGAGGATTTCGACGTCGTGCGCCTGATGGGCATTCCGGCCAGCCGCATCATCGCCACCGCCTTCCTGCTCTCCGGCCTGCTCGCCGGGCTGGCGGCCATGCTGTGGGTGGCGCAGCGTGCCTCGGTCGACCCGCTGATGGGTTTCACGCCGGTGCTGAAGGCGTTTATCGCCGCCGTCGTCGGCGGGCTCGGCAGCTTGCCCGGTGCTGTCGCCGGCGGCTTCCTGCTCGGCATCATCGAGGTGCTGCTGCAAGCGACATTGCCGGGAGCGATCGCGCCCTATCGCGACGCCATCGTGCTGTCGGGCGTCATCGCCGTGCTGCTGGTTCGCCCGCAAGGCCTGATCCCGGCGGTTCGCGCCCAGCGAAGCTGACCTGATGTATACCAAGCCCGAGTTCGCGCCACTGTCGCGCGACGAGGTGTTCGGCCTGATCGAGGCCGCGGCCTTTGCCACGGTGGTGACAGCGGGACCGCAGGGCCTTGTCGTCTCTCATCTTCCCTTCGTGCTCGATCGCGCGCGGGGTGAAAACGGAACGCTGATCTCGCATCTCGCCCGGGCCAATCCGCACAGCACCTTGATCAGCGAAGGCAGGGAGACGATCACTGTCTTCCACAGCCCGCATGGCTACATCTCGCCGTCCTGGTATCCGCGCAATCCGGTGCGCGACAGCGCGCCGACCTGGAACTTTGCCGTCGTGCATTGTCATGGGCATCCGGTGCCGCTCGACGATCACGGCACCGCCCGGCATCTCCTGCAGCTTGTCGACGTGCTGGAGAAGGATCGCGACGATCGCTGGGGCATGCGTGAGCTCGGACCAGGCGGCATGGAGCGGCGCATACCTGGTATCATAGGGTTTGACCTGCCGATCGGGCGGCTCGAAGCCAAGTTCAAGATGGGCCAGGATGAGCGCCTCTACGACACAGGCGGAGCCATCAGGGTGCTGGAGCAAAACGATCCGGCGCTGGCAACAATGATGAAGGCACACAACGCGCATCGCCAGGACTGAGCGCCTGCATGCGGCAAGGATAAGAAAAAATGATCCCCAATCTCAACATCGTGCCCTTCGTCAGCGTCGATCATATGATGAAGCTGGTGCTGAAGATCGGCGTCGAACGCTTCCTCGTCGAACTCGCCGGCTACATCGAGAATGATTTCCGCCGCTGGGAGCTGTTCGACAAGACGCCGCGCGTCGCCTCGCACAGCGCCGAGGGTATCATCGAACTGATGCCGACCAGCGACGGCGAAGTCTACGGCTTCAAATATGTCAACGGCCATCCCAAGAACATGCGCGAGGGACGCCAGACCGTGACCGCCTTCGGCATGCTCGCCGACGTCCACAATGGCTACCCGGTATTGCTGTCCGAAATGACCATCCTGACGGCGCTGCGCACGGCGGCGATGTCGGCTCTGGCCGCCAAGTACCTGGCGCCGGCCGGCTCCAGCTGCATGGCGCTGATCGGCAACGGCGCCCAGGCCGAATTCCAGGCGGTGGCCTTCAAGGCGCTGCTCGGCGTCGACAGGCTGAGGCTTTACGATATCGACCGCTCGGCCACCGAAAAATGCATCCGTAATCTCGCCGGTCTCGGCTTCGACATGGTCGCCTGCGGCACCGCGCAGGAGGCGGTCGAGGGGGCTGACATCATCACCACCGTCACCGCCGACAAGCAGTACGCCACCATCCTCACAGACAACATGGTCGGCTCCGGCGTGCACATCAACGCGGTCGGCGGCGACTGTCCCGGCAAGACCGAATTGCATCGCGATATCCTGCTGCGCTCAGACATCTTCGTCGAATACCCGCCGCAGACCCGCATCGAGGGCGAGATCCAGCAGCTTGCGCCGGATCATGAGGTGATCGAGTTGTGGCAGGTGATGTCAGGCGCCGTGCAAGGCCGGCGCGATTCCGGCCAGATCACGCTGTTCGATTCGGTCGGCTTCGCCATCGAGGATTTTTCGGCGCTGCGCTATGTCAGGGATCAGCTGAAGTCGACCGGCCTCTACCAGGAACTCGACATGCTGGCCGACCCCGACGAACCGCGCGACCTGTTCGGCATGCTGTTGAGGGCGGCCCAGCAGGGTTGAGGCATAGAGTGTTCAGCCAGCCGAACCCCACATGGCATCCGGCACCACCACCAGCTTGCCGACGAAATCCTTGGCAATGAAATCCGCCTGCGCATGGTGGAAATCGGAGAGCTTGTAGACGCCACCGACCAGCGGCCGGATTTTCTTCGCCTCGATGTAACCAACGATGCGACGGAAATCCGCGCGCGTGCCCTGGCTCGAACCATGCAACTGCAACTGCTTGAGATACATGGTCCTGAGATCGAGTTGCACGACCGGACCGGCAATCGCGCCGGCGGTCGTGTAGCGGCCTTCGGGCCTGAGAATACGCAAGAGGTCGTTGAAGATCGCGCCGCCGACCAGGTCGGCCACCACGTCGATCGGTTGGCCGCCGGTCGCTTCAATCACGGCTTGCGGCAGGTCTGCGACGCCACGGGTGATGACCGCCTCGGCGCCGATGTCCAGCACCGCCTGTTCCTTGCCCTTGCCGACGACGGCATAGGGAATGGCGCCGCGCGCCCGTGCCAGTTGCACGATGCCGGAACCGACGCCGCCCGAGGCGCCGGTGACCAGCACGCGCTCGCCGGCCTTCAAGCCGGCGCGCTCCAGCATCTGTTCGCCGGTCAGGTAAGCGCAGCAGAAGGTGGCGAGTTCGACGTCGCTCATGTCGGTATCGACGACATGCGTATTCTCGGCCGGCACGGCCTGGTATTCGGCGTAGCCGCCGTCGCGGCCATGGCCCATATAGTCGATGTCGGCGAGCGAATCGTCGTCGCGATTGTAGATGGAGAAATCGACCATCACCCGTTCGCCGATACGCTCCGGCGACACGCCTTCGCCGACGGCGGCGATGGTACCGACGGTGTCGGTGCCCTGGATGCGCGGGAAAACAAGCGTGTTGCCCTGGCGCCGCCATGTCGACACGGCGGCAGCGTCCTCCTCCGTGCCATAGGCGCCCTGGCGCACCCAGACATCGGTGTTGTTCATGCCGCAAGCGCTGACCTTGACCAGCACTTCACCTGGCGCAGGCGCGGGCACTTTCACATCGCTGCGGTAGACGAGTTTTTCCGGCCCGCCGTGCCCGACAAGCAGCACGGCGGCCATGGTGGCGGGGAGGGTTCTGGTCATGGCATTCATAGTCGATCTCAGAGATTGGCAAACACGCTCTTGACCGCATCGGCGGTCTTCGACACGACGATGTCGGCTTCCTCGCGGGTCAGGCAGAGCGGCGGCGCGAAGCCAAGAATGTCGCCCTGCGGCATGGCGCGGCCGATGACGCCGCTTGCGGCAAGCGCTGTCGCCACCTGCGGTCCGATCTTCTGCGAAGCGTCGAAGAACACCCGGTCGTCCTTGTCGGCAACGAATTCCACCGCTGCCAGCATGCCGTCGCCGCGGACGTCACCGACATTCTTGTGGCCGCCGACCGCCTTGGCCAGCTCGGCGCGGAAATAGGCGCCGGTCTCCTTGGCATTTGTCACAAGATCCATCTCGTCGATCAGCTCGAGATTGGCGACGCCGGCGGCAACGCAGATCGGATGTGCCGAATAGGTCCAGCCATGGCCGAGCGAACCGAGCTTGTCGGAGCCCTCAACCAGCACCTGCCACATCTTGTCGGCGACGATGACGCCCGACAGCGGCGCATAGGCCGAGGTCAGGCCCTTGGCGATGGTGATCAGGTCCGGCTTGATGCCGTAATGGTCGGAGCCGAACATGGTGCCCAGTCGGCCGAAGCCCGTCACCACTTCGTCGGCGACCAGAAGCACGTCGTACTTCTTCAACACCGCCTGGATCTTTTCCCAATAGCCGGCCGGCGGCGGCACGATGCCGCCAGTGCCGAGGATCGGCTCGCCGATGAAGGCAGCGACGGTTTCCGGGCCTTCGGCCAGGATCATCTCCTCGAGCTTGTCGGCACAATGCTGCGAAAACTGCTCCTCGCTCATCGAACGGTCGGCGCGGCGGAAGTAGTAGGGTGCCTCGGTGTGCAGGATCGGCGCGCGCGGCAGGTCGAAGGCGTTGTGGAACAGGTCGAGCCCGGTCAGCGATCCCGTCATCACGCCCGAGCCGTGATAGCCGCGCCAGCGCGAAATGATCTTCTTCTTCTCCGGCCGGCCGAGCACGTTGTTGTAGTACCAGATCAGCTTGATGTTGGTTTCGTTGGCATCCGAACCGGAGAGGCCGAAATAGACCCGCGACATGCCCTGCGGCGCGCGATCGATGATCATCTTGGCCAGCGTGATCGAGGCCTCGGTACCGTGGCCGACATAGGCGTGGTAATAGGCGAGGTTCTTCGCCTGGGCGGCGATGGCGTCAGCGATCTTCTGGCGGCCGTAGCCGACATTGACGCAATAGAGCCCGGCGAAGGCATCGAGGCTCTTCCTGCCATTGTTGTCCCACACGGTGACGCCTTCACCGCCGGCCATGATGCGTGTCGGGCTTTCGCCCCGCGCGTGCGTGCCCATATGGGTCGAGGGATGGAAGAAGTGGTCGCGATCCCAGGCGGCGAGTTCGTTGGACTGGTCGAGCATTTTTTAACTCCTTGAGGGATGGCAGGACGAACCTAGGCGACGTCCAGACAGAGATACTTCAGATCGGTGAAGGCTTCGAGCCCGTGGCGCGAGCCTTCGCGCCCGATGCCCGATTGCTTGACGCCGCCGAACGGGATCGGCGCGCCGGTGATCTTGACGCGGTTGATGGCGACCATGCCGTAGTCGAGCGCGCGGCCCATGCGCTGCTGCCGGCCACCATTCTCGGTCACGACATAGGCGACGAGGCCATACTCGGTGGCGTTGGCGCGGGCAATCACGTCATCCTCGCTGTCGAACGGCGTCACGGCGGCAACCGGGCCAAACGTCTCCTCGCGCATGATCAGCGCTTCGTCACTGACATCGGCCAGCAGCGTCGGCTGGTAGAACAGCGGGCCGGCCTGGTGCCGTTTGCCCCCGGTGAGGCAGCGCGCGCCGTGAGCGATGGCATCGGCGACCTGTTCCTCCACCTTCTTGATGGCGCGCTCATGCATCAGCGGCCCGATGTCGATCTTCTCGGCTAGGCCATTGCCGGTCCGCAGCGTCTCGATGCGCTTGGCGAAGGCGGCGCAGAACCGATCGTAGATCGGACGCTGGACGTAGATGCGGTTGGCGGCGAGGCAGTCCTGGCCCGACGTGGCGAATTTGGCGTCGATGGCGATATCAACCGCTTTGTCCAGATCTGCATCGGCAAAGACGATCAGCGGGGCATGACCGCCAAGCTCCATCACCAGCCGCTTCATGGTCGGCGCGCTCTGGGCGGCGATCAGCCGGCCGATCTCGGTCGAGCCGGTGAAGCTCATGGCACGCACGCGCGGATCTTCGCACATCCGGCCGACGATCGTCGAAGCCTTGCCGGTGACGATGTTGAAGACGCCCACGGGCAGGCCGGCGCGTTCGCCGAGTTCGGCCAGCGCCAGCGCCGACAGCGGCGTTTCCGAGGACGGATGCGCGACGATGGTGCAGCCGGCGGCAAGGGCGGCGGCCGCCTTACGGGTCAGCATGGCCGACGGAAAATTCCACGGCGTGACAACGCCGACGACGCCGAGCGGCTCGCGCCGCACCATCATCTCGGCGTTCGGCAGATGGCTGGTGACGCTCTCGGCGTTCGGGCGTTTTGCTTCTTCGGCATACCATTCGACGAAGGAGGCGGCGTAGTCGATCTCGCCCAGCGATTCCTGCAGAGGCTTGCCCTGTTCAAGCGTCATCAGCAGAGCCAGATCATCCTTGGCGCCGACGATCAGCTCGAACCATTTTCGTAAAATTTTCGAGCGCTCCTGCGGCAACAGCGCCCGCCAGGCCGGGAAGGCGCGCGCCGCGGCATCGATCGCCTTTGTCGTCTGCCGGCCATCGAGCGCGGCGACGAAAGCGACGGTCGTGCCGGTGGCCGGATCGGTGACCTCGAAGCTTTCGGCAGCCTCGCTTGCGGTCCAGTGGCCATCGACATAGGCCAGTTCGCGCAGCAGCCGGCGGTCGGCGAGGCCGTCGAGCGCTTCATGGCGATGCGAGCGGGCGAAATGCGCGGACATGGTCAAAGCCTCCCGGTTCGGACTGATAAGGGAAGACTATCCGCCCGATGCAGATAGAGAGGCTGTTTGGAAGTCCTGACGTAGAGAGACTCTCTCTATCGGGTTGCCCGGCGAGAGAATCTCTCCGCTCCTATGACGACGCCGGCAAAAGCTCTGCGATGGGCAGCGCCACCTCGTCCTTCACGGTCTTGATGACGATGTAGGTGAAGTAACGATCGATGCCGATCTCGCGGTCCAGCAAGCCATCGACCAGCCGCTGATAGGCGTCGATGTCGCGCGCCATTACTTTCAACAGATAGTCGACGCCGCCGCCGACAGACCAGCAGGCGACGATCTCGGGAACATCGCGTATAACGCGCTCGAAGCGGTCGAAATCGGCCTGGCGGTGGTTTGCCAGCGTCACCTCCATCAGCACGGTGGCAACGGGTGCCACGACGCGCATGGCGATCCTGGCGTGATAGCCCGAGACGATGCCGGCCTTTTCCAGCTTGCGCAACCGCATCCAGCACGGCGTCGGAGACAGGCCGACCTGCTCGGCCAGCGCCAGCTTGGTGATGCGTCCGTCGCGCTGGATGGCGTCGAGGATTTTCAGGTCGATCGGGTCGAGTTTCGCTGATGTCATCAGGGCTCACTTTTTCGTCCGAGTACCATGACGGCGCATTATTTCGATTGTCAATTGCACTGATTTCGATCTCTAATAAGTCATGACATTGTGGCAACCCGATCCCGCGCTTATCCGGCGGCCGGCCTATCAGTCGCTGGCCGACCAGTTCGCGCGCGCCATCCATGACGGACGCCTTGCCAATGGCGCGCGGTTGCCGACCCATCGCAGGCTGGCCGACGACCTCAAGCTTTCGGTGCAGACGGTCAGCCGCGCCTATGAGGAACTGATCCGGCGCGGCCTGATTTCGGGCGAGATCGGCCGCGGCAGCTTCGTCCAGACGCAGCGCCGCGAGCCCGAGCCGCCCTATCTGCCGGAGCGGCTCGGTGAAGTCATCGACCTTTCGATCCTGAAACCGGTCTGCGAGCCGATGCATCTTGAGCGGCTGAAGCAGGCACTGGGATGGCTGGCTGAGAACCTGCCGTCGAGTTCAGCACTTTCGTTCCGGCCCAACATGGTGTTTCCCCGCCACCGCGCCGTCGCCGTCGAATGGTTGAGACTGTGCGGCCTCGATGCATCGCCGCAGAACGTCAGCCTGACCAACGGCGCCACCGCCGGCATGACAGTGGCGCTGATGAGCGTCGCGCCGCCGGGCTCTACGGTCGCCACGGAGGCGATCGGCCACCATACGCTGGTGCCGTTGGCACGCTATCTCGGCTTCAACCTGGAAGGCCTGCCGATCGACGACAACGGCCTGATTCCGGAAGCGCTGGACGAGGCCTGCCGGCTTTCCGACATCCGCGCGGTCTTCGTGCAGCCCTCGGTCATCAATCCGACGGCGACGCTGATGGATGCGCGGCGGCGAGAAGAGATCGCCGCGGTCGCGCGCAAGCACGATATCGCCATCATCGAGAACGATGTGCTGGGTCCGCTGGTCGAAGACCGGCCGCCGCCGGTTGCCGCGTTCGCGCCGGAGCGCACGCTCTACGTCACCTCCTTCACCAAGATCACCGTGCCCGGCCTGCGCATCGGCTATCTGGCCGCACCCGACCGCTACGTCGCCGCCGTCGCCAACCGGCATCTGGTTTCGAACTGGATGGCGACGCCGCTGGTGGCCGAGATCGCCACCAAATGGGTGACCGACGGCACGGCGATGGAGCTTGTCCACTGGCAGCGCGCGGCTTTGCGGCGCCGGCAGGATATTGCAGCGCAGGTGCTGGCGGGGGTCGACTATCGCGCCCGGCGAGACGGGCTGCATGTCTGGCTTCAACTGCCCGCGGACCGTGCCGAGGAAAGCTTTGTCGCCCAGGCCCGCCTGCAAGGCGTGGCTATCGCGCCCGGAACATCCTTCCGTATTTCGGGTGCGCCCTGGCACCCGGCGGTGCGTATCTCGCTGGGTTCGACCACCGAGGGGGAACTGCGCGCCGGCCTCGGCGTTGTCACCAAGCTGCTGCTTGGCGATCCGGAGCATCTGCTGCTCGCAATCTAGGTCCGGTTTGCCCGGAAATTGTGGGGAATCAGAATAATTGTCATGATATTATTTTCCCAATTGACATGATTTGGCGCGTTCCGCATCGTTAAGGGGCATAGGCTTCTCCAGCACGGGGAAATACATTTGTCCGCACCAGCGCCCATCATCAAGATCGACAGCATCTCGAAAAGCTTCGGCAGCTTCAAGGTGCTGGACGGCCTGTCGATGCAAGTCATGCCCGGCGAGAAGCTGGCACTGATCGGCCCATCGGGTTCGGGCAAGACGACGATCCTGCGCATCCTGATGACGCTGGAGCGCATCGATGGCGGTCATATCCAGATCGACGGCGAGCAGCTCTATCACATGGAGCGCAATGGCCAGCTGTTGCCCGCCGATGAGCGGCATCTGACAAGGATGCGCCAGAAGATCGGCATGGTGTTCCAGCTGTTCAACCTGTTTCCGCACAAGTGCGTCATGGACAATGTCACGCTGGCGCCGATGCTGACCAAGGGCACGCCGCGTGCCGCCGTCGAAAAGCGGGCGATGGAACTGCTCGAAATGGTCGGCATGGCCGACAAGGCCAAGAACATGCCGGCGCAGCTGTCCGGTGGACAGAAGCAACGCGTGGCGATCGCTCGGGCGCTGGCGCTGTCGCCGAAGATCATGCTGTTCGACGAGGTGACGTCGGCGCTCGATCCAGAGCTGGTCGAGGAGGTGATGAACGTCATGCGCAAGCTCGCCGCCGAGACCGACATGACCATGCTGCTGGTCACCCACGAGATGGGCTTTGCCCATGATTTCGCCGACCGGGTGCTGTTCTTCGATCGCGGCAGGATCGTCGAAGAAGGCAAACCGGACGAGATTTTCCGCAATCCCAAGCAGGAGCGCACGCAAGGTTTCCTGAAGAAGATCATCGCGGCCGGACATCGGGTCTGACCGCAATGCCCAGGGCGACGAAGTCGTCCCGAGGCGGCGAGGGCCGCCATGCAACAAAGCAAGACAAGAAACAAGGAGTTGGGAACAATGAACAAACTTGGCATTCTGGCCGGCGTTGCCGGTCTTGCACTGACGGCGGTGCTGGCCGCCTCGATCCCCGGTTCGGCCGATGACAGCAAGCTCGAGCAGCTCAAGGCGCAAGGTTTCGCCCGCCTCGCCATCGCCAACGAGCCGCCCTATACGGCGGTCGCCGCCGACGGCAAGGTTTCGGGTGCCGCGCCTGATGTGGCCCGCGAGATATTCAAGCGGCTCGGCGTCGCCGACGTTGCCGCTTCGATCTCCGAATATGGCGCCATGATCCCCGGCCTGCAGGCCGGTCGCTTCGATGTCGTCACCGCCGGCCTGTTCATGAAGCCGGAGCGCTGTGCTGCGGTCGCCTATTCGGAACCCGTGCTGTGCGACGCCGAGGCGATGCTGGTGAAGAAAGGCAATCCAAAGGGTTTCAAGAGCTATGAGGATGTCGCCAAGGATACGACTGCGACCATCGGCGCGCCGGGCGGCGGCACCGAGGAGAAGCTCGCGCTCAATGCCGGCGTGCCACGCGATCGCGTCATCGTCGTGCCGGATGGCCAGAGCGGCGTGAAGATGCTCCAGGATGGCCGCATCGACGCTTATTCGCTGCCCGTCCTGTCGATCAATGATCTGGTCAAGAAGGCCAACGATCCGAACCTCGAAGTCATCGCTCCGGTGCAGGGCGCACCGGTCTATTGCGACGGCGCCGCTTTCAAGAAGGGCGACGAGGCACTGCGCGACGCCTTCGATGTGGAACTGGCCAAGATGAAGAAATCGGGCGAGTTCGCCAAGATCATCGAGCCCTACGGCTTCTCGGCGGCAGCCGCGATGTCGACCAGCCGCGACAAGCTCTGCGCGGCGAAGTGATCCTTCCTTCTCCCCGTTCAACGGGGAGAAGGTGTCACGAAGTGACGGATGAGGGGCGGCGCCAAACCTTCGCAAGTTCGCGCCGCCCCTCATCTGCCTGCCGGCATCTTCTCCCCGTGAACGGGGAGAAGATGCTAAACCCAACGTTGGAAACCGAATGACCCAGTGGTCCGGCTATTTCGGCCTGATATTGCAGGGAGCGCTTGTCACCATCGAGCTGACGCTGATGGGGTCGGTGCTGGCGCTGATCATGGCCTTCCTCGCCGGCATGGGGCGCGTGTCGCGCTTCTTTGCGCTGCGTTGGTTGGCCACCGCCTACATCGAGTTCTTCCGCGGCACCTCGATCTTCGTGCAGTTGTTCTGGGCCTATTTCGTGCTGCCCTTCATCGGCATTTCGCTGACCCCGTTGCAGGCCGGCGTGCTGGCGCTCGGCCTCAATGTCGGCGCCTACGCCGCCGAAGTGGTGCGCGGTGCCATCCAGTCGATCGGCCGCGAACAGTATGAGGCCTGCACAGCGCTCAATCTCGGCCGCTGGCAAGGCATGCGCCACATCATCCTGCCACAGGCGCTGCTGGTGATGCTGCCGACCTTTGGCAACAATGCCATCGAATTGCTCAAGGCGACCGCCGTGGTGTCGCTGATCTCGCTCACCGACCTGACCTTCCAGGCGCAGGTGGTGCGCGCCCAGACCGGCAACACCCTGGTGCCGTTCACCACCATCCTGATCATCTATTTCATCCTCGCCCTGCTCATCTCGTGGGGCGTGCGCTCGCTGGAACGACGCATGGCGCGCGGCCTCGACGGGGTGCGTGCCTGATGGCCAACTCCCTTCTGATAAATTGGGCCTACTGATGGAATGGGATTGGAATTTCGTCTGGGAAATCATGCCAACGCTGATCCAGGGCGTGAAGATCACCATCCTGGCGACGCTGCTCGGCTCGGTGCTGGCGGCGATCGTCGGGCTTGGCATTGCGCTGGCGCGCCGCTCGCCCAACAAGGCGTTGTCGCGCACGGTCGGCTGGGCGGCTGAATTCATCCGCGGCACGCCGCTGCTGGTGCAGCTCTATTTCATCTTCTACGTGCTGCCCGACATCGGCATCCTGCTGCCGCCGCTGGTCGCCGGTGTCATCGGGCTCGGGCTGCATTACGGCACCTATACGGCCGAGGTCTATCGTGCCGGCATCGACAATGTGCCGCGCGGCCAATGGGAGGCCGCCAAGGCGTGCAATTTGAGCGCCAGTCAGACCTGGACCCACATCATCATTCCGCAGGCTATCCCACCGATGATTCCGGCGCTCGCCAATTACTTTATCGCCATGTTCAAGGAAACGCCGCTGCTGTCGGCGATCACCGTGCTGGAACTGATGAACCAGGCCAAAAGCGTCGCCAACACCTACTATCGCTATATCGAGCCGATCACCCTGGTCGGTGCTTTCTTCCTGGTCATCAGTCTGTTTTCGGTCGTGTTGCTGCGCTGGCTGGAACGCCGCTACGGCAAGATCGAGAGGTAACCGATGAAACCCTTGCCCGAGATCAAGGTGTATCCAAAACGGCCGGCACTGGATGCGCGTCCGCTGGAGCGGCGCATCGGCCTGATCATCCTGGCCACCGACCACACCAGCGAACCGGATTTCCGCCGCATGGTGGCGAGCGAACGCGTCGGCGTCTATGTCGCGCGCATTCCCTATGCCAACCCGACGACGCCCGAAAACCTGCGCAAGATGCAGCCGGCGCTGACGGCGGGCGCGGCCCTGATCCTGCCGGATGAGCCACTCGATGCCGTCTGCTATTCCTGCACTTCGGCCTCGGTGGTGATCGGCGATGCCGAGATCGAGGCGGCGATCCAGGTCGCAAAGCCCGGCGTGCCGGTAATCACCCCGCCGATGGCGGGCGTGCGCGGGCTGCGTGCGCTGGGCGCAAGCAAGATCAGCATCCTCACTCCCTACACGGTCGAGACATCCAGGCCGATGGCCGCCTATTTCGCGGCGCACGGCTTCGAGATCGCCAGCTTCACCTGCCTCGGTTTCGAGGACGACCGCGAGATGGCGCGCATCGCACCGGCGGCCCTCGTCGAACTGGCGCGTGAGGCGACCGACACCAGCGCCGATGCGCTGTTCGTCTCCTGCACGGCGCTGCGTAGCGCCCTCGCGGTCACCGGAATGGAAAAAACTATTGGACGTCCCGTGGTGACCAGCAACCAGGCGACCGCCTGGAATTGTCTGCGGCTGTGCGGAGATGACACGCCGCGTCCCGAATTCGGCCGTCTGATGACGCAGCCATTTGCCGCCTGATTGATGATCATGACACAGGTCACTCTTGAGCACATTCGCGCCGCGCATGAGCGCATTGCCGGCAAGGTCGAGCGCACGCCGACCGTGCTGTCCCAAAGTCTTTCCGAAGGGCTGGGCGTCCCCGTCCACCTCAAGCTCGAACACCGGCAGACCACCGGCAGCTTCAAGCTGCGCGGCGCCTCGAATGCCGTCGCTTCGCTCAGCACCGCGGAGAAGGCGCGTGGCGTGGTCGCGGCCTCGACCGGCAACCACGGCCGCGCGCTGGCGCATGCGGCGAAGCTTGAGGGCATGCGCGCGGTGATCTGCATGTCGCGGCTGGTGCCTGAAAACAAGCTCGACGAGATCCGCCGGCTGGGCGCGGAGGTTCGCATTATCGGCAACAGTCAGGACGATGCCCAGCAGGAGGTCGATCGGCTGGTGGCGCAAGAGGGGCTGGTTATGCTGCCGCCCTTCGACCATCCCGACATTGTCGCCGGGCAAGGCACGCTCGGGCTTGAGATGATCGAACAGGTCCCGGATGCTGCCCTCGTCCTGGTGCAGTTGTCGGGTGGCGGGCTCGCCTCAGGCGTTGCCGCGGCCATCAAAGGCGTCAGCCCCGGCACAAAGATCATCGGTGTCTCGATGGCTCGTGGCGCGGCGATGAAGGCCAGCCTCGATGCCGGCCGCCCGGTGCTGGTGGAGGAATTGCCGACGCTGGCGGATTCGCTCGGCGGCGGCATCGGCCTCGACAACCGGCTGACCTTCGCCATGTGCCGCGACCTGCTCGATGGTATCGTCCTGCTTAGCGAGGACGAGATCGCCGCCGGCATCCGTCACGCCTATGCGCGCGAACGCGAAATCGTCGAGGGCGCCGGCGCGGTCGGCATCGCCGCGCTGCTCGCCGGCAAGGTCAGGTCGGACGGGCCGGTGGTCGTGCTTCTCTCCGGCCGCAACATCGATATGGACGCGCACCGCAGGATCGTCTGCGGCGAGGCGCCATCGCTCAAGGAGCACGCCGCATGAGCCGGATGACGATCCTCACCGAACAAGAATTGCGCGCGATCGTGACACTCGATCTCGATGCAGTCGCCTGCGTCGAAAACGCCTTCCGTGCGCTTGCCACCCTGCCGGTGGCGATGCCGCCGATCCTGCGGCTCGACATTCCCGAGCATCGCGGCGAGGTCGACGTGAAGACCGCCTACGTGCCTGATATCGACGGTTTCGCCATCAAGATCAGCCCCGGCTTCTTCGACAATCCGAAGCTCGGCCTGCCCAGCGTCAACGGCATGATGGTGCTGCTGTCGTCCAAAACCGGGCTGGTCGAAGCACTGCTGCTCGACAACGGCTATCTCACGGATATCCGAACCGCTGCTGCCGGCGCCGTCGCCGCCAAACATCTGTCGCGGCAGGACTCGTCAGTTGCCGCGATCTTCGGCGCCGGCGTCCAGGCCGGGTTGCAATTGGAAGCCCTGATGCTGGTGCGGCCGATTTCCGAGGCGCGCATCTGGGCGCGCGATGTGGCAAAGGCCGAGGCAACCGCCGGAGCCCTGCGCGAAAAGCTCGGCATTCTCGTGCATGCCGAGCCCGACGCGGCAAACGCAGTTGTCGGCGCCGACATCATCGTCACCACCACGCCTTCGACCGAGCCGCTGATCAAGGCGGGTTTCGTTTCCGCCGGCCAGCACATCACGGCGATGGGCTCCGACGCCGAGCACAAGAACGAGATCGCGCCGGCAATCCTGCGCATGGCCGACCTCTATGTCGCCGACAGCGCCCGTCAGACGCGGCGGCTGGGTGAGCTGCATCACGCCATCGCGGCGGGCGTGATGGCCGCTGACGAAGAGGTGACCGAACTTGGCCAGATCATCGCCGGTAAACGGCATGGTCGGCGCTCGGCCAGCGACATCACCATCGCCGATCTGACCGGCACCGGCGTTCAGGATACGGCGATAGCTACG
>NZ_RZPF01000290.1:0-7426 GCF_004022735.1 Mesorhizobium sp. M7A.F.Ca.AU.001.01.1.1 | reverse complement strand
AATCCGACGCGGCTTCAGCTCTATCGCATCCTGGTGCGGGCCGGTGATGACGGGCTTGCCGTCGGCAGCGTCCAGGGCAGGCTCGACATTCCGTCCTCCACGCTGTCGCATCACCTCAAACGGCTGGTCGATACCGGGCTTGTCACGCAGGAACGGCAAGCGACGACGCTGATCTGCCGCGCCAACTATCCCGGCATGAATGCGCTGATCGGCTATCTCGCCGACGAGTGCTGCGCCGACGCCTGTGCGCCCGCCGTCGGCAAAGCACTGGCCTGATTTTTCTGCGCGTATAATTCGAAGATACCGGAAGGATCGAACCTATGGACATGATGACAGATCTTCCCGTCGCGGTAATTGGCGCCGGCCCGGTCGGCCTTGCCGCCGCGGCGCATCTGGTCGAGCGCGGCATCTGTCCACTCATCCTGGAGCGCGGCGAAAGCGTTGGGGCCGCACTGCTCGAATGGGGCCATGTGCGGGTGTTCTCGCCTTGGGAATACAACATCGACGCGGCGGCGCGGGCGCTGCTCGACCGCTCCGGCTGGACGGCGCCGGACAGCCAGGGCCTGCCGACCGGCGGCGAGATCGTGCGCGACTATCTGGCGCCGCTTGGCCGGCTTCCGGCGATCGCCGCCAATCTGAAGCTCGGCGCCGAGGTCACCGCGATCACCCGTCAGGGGCACGACAAGGTCGCCAATGACGGCCGCAAGGACGCGCCCTTCGTCATCCGCTACCGCGATGGCGGCGGTGAGCACCGCTTTCTCGCACGCGCCGTCATCGACGCATCCGGAACATGGTGGCGGCCAAACCCGATCGGCATCGACGGGCTGCCGGTTGCCGGCGAAGGCAAGGCGTCGGCACGCATCGCCTATGGCATTCCCGACGTGGTCGGCAAGGCGAGAGAAGACTATGCGGGCAAGCGCATCCTGGTCATCGGCGGCGGGCACTCGGCCATCAACGTCGCGCTGGCGCTGATGGAGTTGCAGGATGGCGTGCCTGGCACCGAAATCTTCTGGGCGCTGCGGCACGCCAGCATCGAGAGATTGCTCGGCGGCGGGCTGAACGACCAGTTGCCGGAACGTGGCGCGCTCGGGCTGGCCGCCAGGCAGGCGATGGCGGACGGCAGGCTGAACATGCTGACGGGCTTCGCCGTCGACCGCATCGAGACGCAAGGCGAGAAGCTTGCCGTCGACGCCCACCTCGCCGGCAAGCCGTTCAGCATGGCCGTGGACCGCATCGTCGTCACCACCGGCTTCAGGCCAGACCTGTCGTTCCTCGGCGAAATCCGCATCGCGCTCGATCCCGTCGTCGAAGCGCCGCCGGCACTGGCGCCGCTGATCGATCCGAACTTCCACTCATGCGGCACGGTTCCCGCGCATGGCATTGCGGAGCTCGCGCATCCCGAACCCGGTTTCACCATCGTCGGCTCGAAATCCTACGGCCGTGCCCCGACCTTCCTGATGGCGACCGGCTACGAGCAGGTCCGCTCGGTGGTGGCCGATATTGCCGGAGACCATGCCGCGGCCCGCGAGGTGCGGCTGGTGCTGCCGGAGACCGGCGTGTGCAGTGCCGTCGGTGTCGCGACGGTATCGGAAAGCGCCGGCTGCTGTGGCGGGCCTGCTCCCGCCGCTGTCGATGCCTGCTGCGTCAGGGATGCGGACGCCAAGGCAACCGGCGCATCGGGTTGCGGCTGCGCAACCGATGCCGAGCCGAGAAGAGCCGTATCGGCCGGCATCGATGCCTGACCGGTCCGTCCTGCGCAAGGCGATCTGGGCGCTTGGGCTGACCCAGATCATCGGCTACGGCACGCTCTATTACAGCTTCTCGATGCTGGCGCCGGCAATGGCACGCGAGTTCGGGCTCACGGAAGGCTGGGTATTCGCAGCCCTGTCGGCCTCGCTGTTTGCCGGCAGCCTGTTCGCGCCGACTGCCGGGCGGTGGGCCGACCGCTTCGGCGCCGGCCGCCTCATGACCGTCGGCTCGGTCGCGGCGGCTGTGGCGCTGGCGCTGTGCGCCGTCGCACCCGGCCGCGTGAGCTTCGTTCTGGGATTGCTGGCGATGGAACTGGCCTCCAGCTTCGTCCTCTACAGCGCTGCCTTCGTGTTGATCGTGCAGGTCGGGGTTCCCCGGCCGCAACGCAGCATCACCCATCTGACGCTGATCGCCGGGTTTGCCTCTACCCTGTTCTGGCCGCTGACCTCGGCGCTGCATGCGCATCTCACATGGCGCGAGGTCTACCTTTTGTTCGCCGCTCTCAATCTCGGCCTATGCCTGCCGATCCACGCCTGGCTGATGCGCCTGTCGCGTCGCCACGCAACGGTCACGCCGCATGAGCGCGGCTCCGCCCCCGATGAAGCGGGAATGCCGCTCGATGCGCGGCGCGGCCGGGCCGCATTCCTGCTGATGCTGGCGGGGTTCGCCACCGAAGGCTTCGTGCTGTCGGCGATCCTCATCCACATGGTGCCGCTGACGGCGGCCCTTGGGCTCGGCACCGCAGGCCTCTTCGTCTCGACCCTGTTCGGGCCGGCGCAGGTCGCCAGCCGGTTGATCAACATGCTGTTTGGCGGGCGGCTGCAGCAGACGCACCTTGCCGTCATTGCCGCGTCACTGCTCACGGCCGGGCTGTGTGCGCTGTTGCTGACCACGCCATGGCTGCCCGGCGCCTTCGTGTTCGTGTTCCTGTTCGGCCTCGGCTCCGGCCTCACCAGCATCGTCGGCGGCACCTTGCCGCTCGAACTCTTCGGCCGCGAAGGCTATGGCGCGCGGCTGGGATGGGCGAGCGCTGCCCGTCAGTTCACCTCGGCCTTTGCGCCGTTCGCGCTCGCCTTCATGATGGCGCGGACATCGGTCGCCAATTCCCTGTGGGTGCTGGTGGTCGTCGCCGCGAGCGGCGTCATCGCCTTCCTCGCCATCGCGCTGCTCAGGCGGCGCGGCGGCCCGGCAGCGTTTGCGATTGGCGGCAGCGCGGAAGAGGCGACCTGACCGCCCGCCTTTAGTGCCGCAGAATCTTGCTCAGGAAAGCGCGGCTGCGGTCGGTCTTGGGGTGTGAGAAGAACTCGTCGGGCGTGCCGCTTTCGACGATGGCGCCAGCGTCCATGAACACCACGCGCTGGGCGACCTTGCGGGCAAAGCCCATCTCGTGCGTCACCACCATCATGGTCATGCCTTCCTCGGCGACCGCGACCATGACGTCGAGCACTTCGGAAATCATCTCGGGATCGAGCGCCGAGGTCGGCTCGTCGAACAGCATGATTTTGGGCCGCATGCCGAGGCAACGCGCGATCGCCACGCGCTGCTGCTGGCCGCCGGAGAGCTGTGCTGGATAGGCATTGACCTTGTCGGCGAGGCCTACCTTGGCCAGCAATTCGCGGCCGGCCTTTTCGGCTTCGGCACGCGGGATCTTGCGGACATGGATGGGGGCGAGCGTGACGTTTTCGAGTGCCGTCTTATGCGGGTAGAGGTTGAACGACTGGAAGACGAAGCCGATCTCGGTGCGCAGCTGGGTCATGTTGGTGGCGGGGTCGCCCAGGCGCTGGCCGTCGACGACGAGATCGCCGTCCTTGATCGCATCCAGGCCGTTGACGCAGCGGATCAGAGTGCTTTTGCCCGAGCCGCTCGGGCCGCAGACGACGACCACTTCGCGCGGTTCGACGCTGAGCGTGATGTCCTTGAGCACGTTGAGCGAGCCGAACCATTTGTTGACGCCGCGAAAGTCGATCATGCCGGTTTTGGCAAGGCCCGTTTTGGTCATGTTTTCTGGACCTTTGGGGTTGGAAGTCACAACTGCACCTCGGCATGCGCCGCGCCCATGCGCTGCTCCAGCCGGCGGGCCAGCATGATCAGCGGATAGCAGACGATGAAATAGCCGACGCCGACGAGGAAGAACACCAGCAGGCCGTTGGGCACACGCTGCACCACCAGCCAGCCGACGCGGGTGAGGTCGGTCAATCCGATGGCCGAGACGACAGAAGAATCCTTGATCAGCAGCACATACTGCCCGACCAATGGCGGCAGCACGATGCGCATCGCCTGCGGCAGCACCACCTGGCGCATGCGCTGCCAGCGCGACAGGCCGGACGCCAGTGCCGCCTCGACCTGGCCTGTCGGCACCGAGCGGATGCCGGCGACGACGATCTCGCAGATGAAGCAGGCAGCCAGATTGGTCAGCGCGATGATGCCGGCGGTGAAGGCATCGAGTTCGATGCCGAACTCAGGCAGGATGAAGAAGATCAGGAAGATCTGCACCAGGAACGGCGTGCCGCGGATCAGGTCGACCCAGGCCCCGATCAAACCCGAGATCAGACGGTTGCCGCCGGTCCGCAGGATGCCGAGGGCGAAGCCGAGCAGCGTGCCGAGCACCAGGCTGATCAGCGACAGCAACACGGTCATGCCGAGGCCGCGCAGGGCCAGTGGATAGGAGCCGGCGAGGCTTTGCAGTTGTTGCCAGATCATGTCCGCGCCCCCGCTGTGCCGAGCCAGCGGCTGGAGAGCCCAGCCAGTCCTTTCAGGCCGTAATAGAGCAGCAGATAGAAGGCGGCGATGGTGAGGAAGCCTTCCGCCGGCATGAAGCGGTCGGAGGCGAGCAATTGACCGGCGCGTGTCAGTTCCGAAACCGAGATCAGCGACAAAAGGGCGGAATCCTTGACCAGCACGATCGCCTGGCCGAGCAGCGGCGGGATCGTCACCTTGAAGGCTTGCGGCAGGACGACAAGGCGCATGCGCTGGACATAGGTCATGCCCGAAGCGACGCTGGCCTCGACCTGGCCGCGCGGGATCGACAGGATGCCGGCGCGAATGATTTCAGCGATATAGGCGCCGCTGTTCAGCGACAACGCGAGGATGCCGACGACGAGTTCCGGCAGAACGAAGCCGAGCCGGGGCAGGCCGAAATAAAGAAAATAGAGCTGCGCCAGCAAGGGCGTGGCACGCACCGCATCGATATAGGCCTTGGCCGGGGCGCGAAACAGCCAGCCGCGCTGCAGATTCATGGCGCACAGCACGATGCCGACGATGAGCGCGCCGACAAAGGACAGCGCCGACAGCCAAACGGTCGTGACCAGGCCCTGTCCGAACAACGGCAGGTATTCGACGATGGTGCGGAAACTGAAATTTTCGAGCATCGTTGGGTGAAATCCCCAGAGCGCAGGCAACGACAGATGAAACGAAATTCCGGGCGGCTTCGCGGCGTTTAAGATGCGCGCGAAACCGCCTGGATTTATCGCTGCTTAGTGATCCTTCTTCCAGGCGTCGGAATTGACCCAGTAGTCGAGGTTCTTCTGCAGGCGGCCGTCGATAGTGACCTGGTTGAGGAACAGGTTCATCCAGATCAACAGGTCCGGCTCATCATAGCGGGTGGCGAAGGCAAGCGGCTCCTTCGACAGAAGGTCCGGCATGATGGTGAAGGTGCCGGCCGGATAGGCGGTCGACTGGCCCTTGACCGCCGAGACGTCGTTGACGCCGCAGTCGGCCTGGCCGTTGTTGACGGCGTCGAGCAGCAGCGGACCGCCACCCTTGTAGCTCTTGATGTCGGCATCGGGGAAGGCGTTCTTGGCTTCCTTCTCGCCGGTGGCGCCGAGCAGCACGGCGATCTTGGTGCCCTTGGCCTTGCAGTCCTCGGTGGTCTTGAACTTGCTGTCGGCCTTGGTGAAGACGGTGCTGCCCGTGTACATGTAGGGCGTGGTGAACGCGACCTTCATGCCGCGCGCCAGCGTCGGTGTCATGTCGGCGACCAGCAGGTCGGCCTTGCCCGACAGCAGCGCCGGGATCAAACCATCCCAGTCGAAGTCGAGGAAGGTGATTTTCACACCCATTTCCTTGGCCATCAGTTCGGCCAGTTCGACCGAACTGCCGGTGCGTTCGCCATTGGCGCCGACCAGCGAGAAGGGCGGTCCCTGGGTCTGCACGGCGACGCGCAATTCGCCGCGCTTGGTGATGTCGTCGAGCGTACCCGCACTGGCCGCAGCGGTGAGCCCGGCGAGCGCAAGCCCGGCGATGAAAAGTCTTCCGGCGATGAAAAGTCTGGCAATCTTCATTTCGGTATTCCTCCCTGTTGTCGTTAATGTCTGCCCGCGGTTCTCCTTGGGCTCCTTTTTGAGCGGCAGCGCCGTTGCCGGCGGCAGCCACCGTTCGAAAATCTTTCGCCTCAGTCCCGTGCCACCGTCTCGGAAACCGTGATGCCACGCCTGGCCAATTCATCGAAGAACCTGATGTCGGGCACATCCAGCAGCGGGTTCAAAAAGCCGGGTCTGGTGATCTCGCCCCTCGCCAGCATCTGCGCCACGATGCTGGCGGGATAGCCGACGCCGAGGCTCATGCCGAACAGGCCGGAAACGAGATCGCGTTCGATGATCAGGTCCGACGTCACCGTCTTGGCGCGGCCGCCTTCGAGGCCGGAAAAGACATTGCGCATCACGCAAAGATCCTTTTCGCCGGGGCCGTATTGCAATTGCGGGCCGAGCAGCCGGCCAAGGAATTCGCGCGGGCTGTTGGAGGTGCCGGGCACCTTGTCCTCAGAGAGGAAACCGAGTTCCTTCAACGGCGCCCAGAAGGCCGACCATCCCGGCCAGCGCAGTGTGTAGCGGCCGGAGCGGCGCAGCCCTTTTGCGGCGTCCAGCATCTCGACATAGTGGAGCGCGTCGCCATTGGGGAAGGCTTCGAGCCTGCCGAGACCGGCAACCTCGATTTCATGGATGAACGGATTGTCGTGCTGCTGGCCGGCAGGCACCGCGACACGGTTCCCGTCCTCAATCATCACGCTGTCGCGGTTCTGGCTGACCAGGACCATGTCGAAATTCCAGCTCACCTTGTAGCACAGCGGCTTGGCCATCGCCTGCGGCTCGGGGATGCCGCCGCAATAGGAATCGATCGAAGAAATCGAGTCGAACTGCCTGGCGGCGCGCGCGTAGAGCACGAGGTCGATGCCGGGGTCGAGCCCGCATTCGGTCATGATCGAGACACCGGCCTGTTCGGCGGCCGGCGCCAGGTCGGCGATCGACTTGGCGTAATTGGTGGTGACCAGCGGCGTGCGCGTGGCAATCGCGGCCTTTACCGCCTCGCGCATCAGCGGCTGCGGCAACAGGTCGATGACGGCGTCGACATCATCAAGCACAGTGGCCAGGGCCTGGCCGATCGCGCCCTCAGGCACCACGAAGCGCACGCGGGCAAGATCGGTCAGGCCGGCAAGCCGGGCAGGGCCGTCCGGCGCGGTGTCGACGCAGACAATTTCCTCGACGCCGTCGCTGGCGACGAGGTCGGCGATTGCCGCCCGGCCTTGCAGGCCGAGGCCGCCGAGAACCGCGATCTTCATGCCGGCTCCTTGCGGTCGTCCGACCAGCAGCCTTCCGGCAGGCTGACCCATTTGTTGCAGGACGCCATGACGACGAAGGTCTCGCTGCGCACCACTTCGCCCGGCTCGCCGGCGCCGGGGATC
>NZ_RZPF01000289.1:0-7376 GCF_004022735.1 Mesorhizobium sp. M7A.F.Ca.AU.001.01.1.1 | reverse complement strand
GGGTTGACCGTCTTCGCAAAAGGCCCGCGCTATGTCGAACCTGCCGAGGCTGGCCGTCTGCGCGAGGCCGCGCGCGGCAAGGCGATGGCGGTTGCCGTCACCGTCGATGCCGGCGACGCCTTCCTGGATGAAATCGTTGCCAAAATGCAGCCCGACATGCTGCAGCTGCACGGCGCGGAAACGCCCGAGCGCGTCGCCGAGGTCAAAGCCCGCTATGGCCTGCCGGTGATGAAGGCGCTGCCGCTCAGCGAGGCCGCCGATCTCGAACGAATGAAGCCATTCATCGGCATAGCCGACCGGTTCCTGTTCGACGCCAAGCCGCCGAAAGGCTCCGAACTGCCGGGCGGCAATGGTGTTGCCTTCGACTGGCGCATTCTCGCCGGCCTTGACGGCGGCGTCGATTACATGCTTTCCGGTGGGCTCAACGCCGCCAATATCGGCGATGCCCTTCGGCTTGCCAACCCGCCTGGGATCGACATTTCTTCAGGCGTGGAAAGCGCGCCGGGCGTCAAGGATCCGGCGCTGATCGAACAGTTTTTCCGGGCCGTCAGGGCCGCGCGGAACACCCGCGCAGCCTAGTGGTGCCTCAAACCAGAGCATGTCCCGGAAAAGTGGGAACCGGTTTTCCGACAAGGACATGCCTCATAGTCAAGATGCCAGGAGATCGGCGATGAACAAGCCGGCGACACCCAATTCCTTCCGCACCGGGCCCGACGAACAGGGCATGTTCGGCATTTTCGGCGGTCGTTTCGTTGCCGAAACGCTGATGCCGCTGATCCTCGATCTGGAGCGGCACTGGAACGAGGTCAAGAACGATGCGGATTTCAGGGCTGAGCTGACTGACCTGTCGACCCACTATGCCGGACGGCCGTCGAAGCTTTATTTCGCCGAAGGCCTCACGAAGCATCTTCGTGAGGTTTCCTCGGCCAGGGGCCTCGCGGGCGGCGCGAAGGTCTACTTCAAGCGGGAGGATTTGAACCACACCGGTTCGCACAAGATCAACAACTGCCTCGGCCAGATCCTGCTGGCCAAGCGCATGGGCAAGAAGCGCATCATCGCCGAGACCGGCGCCGGCCAGCACGGCGTGGCCTCGGCCACGGTTGCGGCCCGCTTCGGCTTTCCCTGCGTCGTCTACATGGGCGCCACAGACGTTGCCCGGCAAAGCCCGAACGTCTTCCGCATGAAGCTGCTCGGCGCCGAAGTGCGCCCGGTGACCGCCGGCCACGGCACGCTGAAGGACGCCATGAACGAGGCGTTGCGCGACTGGGTCACCAATGTCGAGGACACCTATTACCTGATCGGCACCGCCGCCGGCCCGCATCCCTATCCGGAGCTGGTGCGCGACTTCCAGTCGGTGATCGGCATCGAGGCGCGGGCACAGATCCTCGAGCAGGAAGGCCGGCTGCCCGACACCATCATCGCCGCTGTCGGCGGTGGTTCGAACGCCATCGGCCTGTTCCATCCCTTCCTCGACGACAAGGAGGTCCGCATCATCGGCATCGAAGCCGGCGGTCGCGGTCTCGACGGCATCGAGCATTGCGCCTCGATGAATGCCGGCGCGCCGGGCGTGCTGCATGGCAACCGCACCTATCTCCTGCAGAATTCCGACGGCCAGATCATGGACGGCCATTCGATCTCGGCCGGCCTCGACTATCCCGGCGTTGGGCCGGAGCATTCCTGGCTGCGCGATTCAGGCCGGGTCGAATACGTGCCGATCCTCGATGACGAGGCGCTGGAGGCTTTCAAGCTGACGACGCGCGTCGAAGGCATCATCCCGGCGCTGGAATCGGCGCACGCCATCGCGCATGCGGTGAAGATCGTGCCTGCCATGGACAAGGATCAGATCGTCATCGTCAACCTGTCCGGCCGTGGCGACAAGGACGTGCACACGGTGGCCAGCATGCTGGGCATGGAGATCTGATCATGGCCACCCGCATCGACCGCCGCATGGCGAAGCTCAGGACCGAAGGCCGCCCGGCGCTCGTCACCTATTTCATGGGCGGCGACCCCGACTACGATACCTCTTTGTCGATCATGAAGGCGTTGCCGGGCGCAGGTTCCGATATTATCGAGCTCGGCATGCCGTTCTCCGATCCGATGGCCGACGGCCCGGCGATCCAGGCGGCGGGCTTGCGGGCGCTGAAAGGCGGCCAGACGCTGGCCAAGACGCTGAAGATGGCGGCCGACTTCCGCGCTGGCGACAATGAAACGCCGATCGTGCTGATGGGCTACTACAATCCGATCTACATCTATGGCGTCGACCGCTTCCTCAAGGACGCGATCGCCAGCGGCATCGACGGGCTGATCGTCGTCGACCTGCCCCCGGAGATGGATGAGGAACTGTGCATTCCGGCATTGAAAGCCGGCATCAACTTCATCCGGCTGGCGACGCCGACCACCGACGACAAACGCCTGCCCAAGGTGCTGCAGAACACGTCGGGCTTCGTCTATTACGTGTCGATGACCGGCATCACCGGCTCGGCACTGGCCGACACCGGCAAGGTGGCGGCGGCGGTCAAGCGCATCAAGGGCCACACCGACCTGCCGGTCTGCGTCGGCTTCGGCGTCAAGACCGCCGAGCAGGCCCGGGTGATCGGCGCCAATGCCGACGGCGTCGTCGTCGGCACCGCGATCGTCAATGCGGTGGCCAATGTGCTGGGGCCGAAGGGCGAGAAGACCGCCGATCCGGCCGAGGCCGTCGCCACGCTGGTCAGCGGCCTAGCGCAAGGCGTGCGCTCGGCCCGCCTTGCTGCTGCCGAATAGTTTCCCTACGTCAGGTCTTGTGCATGCCGTTATCCCAGAACCGGTTCCCACTTTTGGGCGACATGCATTAGCAACTCTTCGTCAGGACAGGAGCCGAAGCGATGAACTGGATCACCAATTACGTTCGCCCGAAGATCAATTCGATGCTCGGCCGGCGCACCGACATGCCCGAGAATCTCTGGATCAAGGATCCGGAGACCGGCGAGATGGTGTTCCACAAGGACCTGGAATCGAACCAGTTCGTCATTCCCTCGTCCGGTCATCACATGAAGATCTCGGCCAAGGAGCGGCTGAAATTCTTCTTCGATGGCGGCAAATACGAGACCCTGGACAACCCCAAGGTCATGCAGGATCCGCTGAAATTCCGCGACGAGAAGCGCTATGTCGACCGGTTGAAGGACGCCAAGGCCAAGACCGGCCTTGAGGACGCGATCATCAATGCGCTGGGCACCGTCGAGGGTCTTCCGGTTGTGGTCACGGTGCAGGACTTCGCCTTCATGGGCGGTTCGCTCGGCATGGCCGCCGGCGACGCCATCGTGCACGGTTTCGAAGTGGCCCTGCAGCGCAAGCGGCCGCTGATCCTGTTTGCTGCTTCCGGCGGCGCCCGCATGCAGGAAGGTATTTTGTCCCTGATGCAATTGCCTCGGACAACGGTCGGTGTCGACCGGCTGAAGGAAGCCGGCCTGCCCTACATCGTCGTTTTGACCAACCCGACCACGGGCGGCGTGACCGCCTCCTACGCCATGCTGGGCGACGTGCACATCGCCGAGCCCGGCGCGCTGATCGGCTTTGCCGGACCGCGCGTCATCGAACAGACGATCCGCGAGAAACTGCCCGATGGCTTCCAGCGCTCCGAATATCTGATGGAGCACGGCATGGTCGACATGGTCGTATCCAGGCTGGAAATGCGTGAAACGATCGCGCGCCTGCTCAAGATGCTGCTCAAGCTGCCGGAAGAGCAAAAAACGCTGGAGCCGGAAATCCTGCCGCCGGCGGTGGTTGCCGCGGAAGCTCGGCCGCAAGCCTGAAGCGACACGAAGCGCCGCGACCGCGATTGCACGAGGGCTTCGGCGCGCTGTAGCCTTTGATTGCCATGGCCATCCGAAACCGATTCTGGTTTTCAGGCTCATGCGCTAGGATTCCACCATGACGACGCTTGCCGCCGACCGCGAAATCGAAGCCCTGATGGCGCTTCATCCGAAAGGCTTCGACCTTTCGCTCGACCGCATTTCGCGGCTGCTGGAGCGGCTTGACAATCCGCAGGACCGGCTGCCCCCGGTCATCCACATCGCCGGCACCAACGGCAAAGGTTCGTGCGCAGCCTTTTCACGCGCCCTGCTCGAGGCTGCGGACTACCGCGTCCATGTCCACACCTCGCCGCATCTGGTCAACTGGCATGAGCGTTACCGGCTGGCCGCCGATGGCGGCGGCAGGCTGGTCGAGGACAGGGTTTTCGCCGATGCCATTGCCCGTGCCGCCAGGGCCAATGAAGGCGAGAAGATCACCGTCTTCGAGATCCTCACCGCCGTCACCTTCCTGTTGTTTTCCGAACACCAGGCCGACGCTGCGATCATCGAAGTCGGGCTCGGCGGCCGCTTCGACGCGACCAATGTCATCAAGGAGCCGGCCGTGTCGGTGATCATGCCGGTGTCGCTCGACCACGAGGCCTATCTCGGCGACCGTGTCGAACTGATCGCAGCCGAAAAGGCCGGCATCATCAAGCCCGGCTGTCCGGTGGTCATCGGCGCGCAGGAAAGCGAGACGGCTCTGCAGGTGCTGATCGAAACCGCCGAGCGGCTTGAATGCCCCACCTTCGTCTACGGCCAGGACTTCCTTGCCTTCGAGGAAAACGGCCGCATGGTCTACCAGGACGAAGACGGCTTGATGGACCTGCCGCCGCCCAGGCTGCCCGGCCGCCACCAGTTCGCCAATGCGGCGGCGGCGATCGCCGCGGTCAAAGCGGCCGGTTTCGAGATCAGCCATCGCGCCGCCGAAAAGGCGATGATCAATGTCGCCTGGCCCGGCCGCATGCAGAAGCTCGTGCAGGGCCGGCTGGCCGAACTGGCACCCAAGGGCGCCGATATCTGGCTCGACGGCGGCCACAATCCCGGTGCCGGCGTGGTGGTTGCCGAAGCGCTGGCCGAGCAGGAAGAGAAGAACCCGCGTCCGCTGTTCCTCATCTCGGGCATGATCAACACCAAGGACCAGAGCGGCTATTTCCGTGCCTTCAAGGGCCTCGCCCGGCATGTCTACACGGTGCCGGTGAGCCTCAGCGAGGCCGGCGTGCCGAACGACGAACTGGCGATCCGCGCAACGGAAGCCGGGCTGACCGCCGAGCCGGTGAGTTCCGTCGCCAGCGCGCTGATGCTGCTGCGCGACACCTGGGACGGCCCGTCGCCACGCATCCTGATCAGCGGTTCGTTGTATCTGACCGGAGCGGTGCTGGCCGAGAACGGCACCCCGCCGACCTGAAGCAGGCGACTATTCATGCCTTGGGTGGCTGCGGCGGCTGAGGCCGAACCTTGGCTTTCGACCTTCAGAAATCCCACGGTGAGATCAGATCAAGGCTGGTGGTGCCAAAGTCGCTGAGATTGCGCGTTGCCAGCCGGCCACCGTTCACGCGCGCTATCGCCGCAATCATGCCATCGGGGGCTGACATGCCGGCACCTTGGCGTGTCGCGGCACCCATGATCTCGCCGTAAGCCAAGGCAGCATCTTCAGTCAGTCCAAAAATCCGGCCGGCAAATCGATGGCGCCACCGGGAAAGTCCCTGCTCCAGCCGATCGGCACGCTCATCAGGCCGTATTTTTTGGATGCCGAAGGCGATTTCAGCAATCGTCACTGTGGGAAGGGCCAGTTCAGCGTCATTGCGGACAAGCCATGCCAGGACAGCTTGGTCCGGCGCCTTCTTCAGACTCTCCGAAATCACGTTGGTATCGACGAAAATCAAAGCTCAAGTCCCGAATGAACCTGGCGGCCTTCGCGAATGATCTTTTCCAGATCGATGTCGGCGCCATGGTTTGCAGTCAAGCTGGCATAGAAGGTGGAAGCAGGTTCACGGCCAGCTTCACGAATTTCGTAGGATTCGAGCGCACGTTCGACCACATCGGCTATCGAACGATTTTCACGACGAGCAAGTCTATGAGCCAGGTCGCGTGCTTTTGCGCTTCGGACTGAGAGTTGTGGTTCGGCCATTTCGAACTCCCTTTTAGAACGGATATAGGCCGATCCACTGCTGCCATCAAGGTGGCAGTTGATGGCGTGCCATCACGCGGTGGATTTCCAGCGCATTGATAGGCGACGTTACTTCAGCTCTATCTCGATAAAGGCGTATTCGCCTTCATTGGCGTTGATGACGTCGTGCTCTACGCCCTCCTTGCGGAAATAGGGCGCGCCCTTCTTCATCTCGGCAAAGGATTCGCCGTCCTTGGTCAACAGCTTCACCTTGCCGTCCATCAGCGGCACGACGACATAGTCGTGGCCGTGGCGATGCCAGCCGGTGTTCTCGCCCGGCGCGAAGCGGTATTCGGTGACGATGACACGCTCGTTGTCGATGAAGACGGTGGCCTTGGCGGATCCGGTCATGGGGTTCTCCTGTCTGCCTCGAGCAGATGACATGGAGTGCCCGGACGCGAGGGCCAGAGCCACGCACCGATGACGCCAACAAAAAGCCCGGCGCGAGGCCGGGCTTGATATCAGGAATTTCAGATGGGTCAGGCGAGGTTGCCATTGATCCAGTGCGACAGCGCGGTCTTCGGCGCGGCACCGACCTTCATGTCGGCCATTTCGCCGCCCTTGAAGATCATCAGCGTCGGGATCGAGCGCACGCCGAACTGGGCGGCAAGCTCCGGATTCTCGTCGATGTTGAGCTTGGCGATCTTGACCTTGGCGCCAAGTTCGGTGGCGATATCTTCGAGCGCCGGCGCAATCATCTTGCAGGGACCGCACCATTCCGCCCAGAAATCGACGACGACCGGTACGTTGGCGTCAAGCACGTCAGCCTGGAAGTTGCTCTTGTCGACCTTCACGGTTGCCATATGGAAAAATCCTTTTGAAAGTTTTTGTCCCACCAAATGTGGTGGTGATCGCGCCCTTCTTCAAGCAGGTGTTGTGTCACGCTCCCGTGAGTCGAGCAAGGGCGTCGTCCAAGGCGCTGGCAGGCAGTTCGATCAGCCGCGGCGCCTCGGTGAACAGCAAGGCCGCCTTGACCGTGCGGCCGGGATAGAGCGGCTGCAACAGCGCGCGGTAGAGCGCCAACTGCAGGACATAGGCCGGCGGCACCTCGGCCAGACTGGCGGGCGCCGGCCGGTTGGTCTTGTAGTCGACAATCGATACCGTGTCCGGCGTTACCGCCAGCCGGTCGATCTTGCCGGAAATCGAGCGCTTCTTGCCCTTGACCTCCAGGCTGCCCATGATCGCAACCTCGGCACGCGACGATGGCGCAAACAGCTGACCGAAGCCGGGATCGGCAAGGATCGATGTGACCGACGCCAGGGCCTTTTCACGCTCTGATGGCGGCCAGTCCGCACCGGTTCGCAAGAGATAGCGTTCTGCCGCTCCCGCACGTTCGGGCTCGGCAATACCGGGCAGCATCTGCAGCAGTTTGTGGAGGG
>NZ_RZPF01000288.1:0-7437 GCF_004022735.1 Mesorhizobium sp. M7A.F.Ca.AU.001.01.1.1 | reverse complement strand
CTCTCGGCGAAAGCGACAAGGCTCGAATATTTGGCACCATCGCGCTCTTCGGCCCATTGCGGATGATAACGATATTGCTTGCGTCCCCGCTGGTCCCTGCCGGTTGCCTGGATATGGCCGTCCGCGTCGGGCGAAATCCACACATCCGTCCAGGCCGGCGGAATGACGATCGCCTCGATGCGGGCTTTGGTGGCGTCCGAAACCGTCCGTCCGTCCGGTCCCTTGTAGGAAAACCCCTTGCCTGTCTTCAGCCGCCGGATACCAGGCTCGGCATCGCTGACATAACTAAGCGACGCATGA
Organism: Mesorhizobium sp. M7A.F.Ca.AU.001.01.1.1; assembly: GCF_004022735.1. Classification (NCBI taxonomy): domain Bacteria; kingdom Pseudomonadati; phylum Pseudomonadota; class Alphaproteobacteria; order Hyphomicrobiales; family Phyllobacteriaceae; genus Mesorhizobium; species Mesorhizobium sp. M7A.F.Ca.AU.001.01.1.1. Next base: position 7,137 of record NZ_RZPF01000288.1, on the reverse strand, counting down.
TCGGCCGAGCTTTGTGCCCCGTTTTTGAACACGCCATCTGGCGATACAGCGTCCTCGCCAGCCGGTCGGCCGGGCGACATTCCGGATTTCTGCAACATGTCGGCTCCACGCGAATTCCGTAGATAAGCCACTGGCCGACCGCTGGTTCCACGCGCCGTCCGAAAACGGTGTCGAGCCTGCCTTCAGGCTTTCTCGAGCACAACCGGAATGACGTCGACAGCCTGCTCGCCGACCTGTCCCCCCGTGGTCTTGAGCACGCCGACGATCGGCGCCACGTCCGAATAGTCGCGGCCGTAGCCGACGGTGATATGGTCGTTGCTGGCCCGCATGCCGTTGGTCGGATCGAATTCCTGCCAGCCTGCGTCGCGCCCGCACCAGACCTTGACCCAGGCATGCATGGCATCGGCGCCTTCCAGCCGGGGCTTGCCCTTCGGCGGGATGGTGCGCAGGAAGCCGCTGACATAGCCAGCGGGAATGCCGAGCCCGCGCAGGCCGGCGATCATGATATGCGAAAAGTCCTGGCAGACACCGCGCTTCAGCCTGAAGGCATCGCTGGCCCGGGTCCGCACCGTCGTCGCCTCGCCGTCATAGGTGAAATCACGATGAATGCGATGGCACAGGTTCATGGCCGTGCTGGCGGCGGAACCGGCGATGCTGCTGCGTGCGTAGGCAGTGATCGCATCGTCGATGCCGGCATGGGTGCTGGCCGTCAGGAAATGGTGCGGTGCATCAGGTGCCAGAGACCGCACCGCGGCGAGCTCCTGCCTGAGCCGGGCGATATCGGGCGACACGTCGAGCCCGGGCTCGGGCCGAGACACCGACACGCGGGCGCTCATCCTGATGTCGAGCGCATCATGCGCGTCGCGAAAGGCGATCGAGGTGACGTTGTTGCCGAAGAAATCGGAAAAGTCGGAACGCTCGTTGGGCGCCGGCGCAAAGGACAGTGATGCGGCGATGACGCGCTGCACGCCTGATATCGTCGACGGCAGCACGCGCACCTGATGACGACCGCCGCCGGCAGCGGAAGCGTAATCATAGTGGAGATGAAGCCTGATATCGTAGAGCATGATTTATCCGAAATAGGCTTTGGCGAGGCTGTTGTAGAGGCCGCCGATTTCGTGGGCGAGCTCGTCCAGCGCCTTTGCCGTCATATCCGAAGGCTCCTTGATGGCGATCTGGGTGTTGAGCTGCAGGATTTCCTTCGCCGCCGGCGACATTTGCCCCTCCCCGCCGAGCGACGGCAACAGGCCGATTTCGGCCTTCAGCCTTTCGAGCTGGAACAGGATGGAGCGCGGGTTAAGCGGATCGAGCGCCAGCAGGTCGATCACCGTGCGCCGGCCGGCCTGCACCGGATATTGGCGGCGATGGGTCATCACGCTGTCGCCGATCTCCAGCATCATGTCGAGCGCGCCGTCCGGCGCCTTGGCGCTGGTCAGCCGCGACAGCGTGCGGGAGATCTGGATGCCGCGCTCCAGCCGGCGGCCGATCTCGAGGAAGCGCCAACCGGCGAAGCGGTACATGTTCTCGTGCAGCAGGCCGGAAAAGCCGGCGAGCTTACGCAGGATGACTGTCATCGCCCGGGTCGCGTCGTCGCCGGGCGCGACCGTCGTTGCGAACTGATGGATGGTTTTCGACAGGTCCTTCAGCGCCAGCCAGCCGTCGGGCGAGAAGCGGTCGCGAATCTGCCCGGCGCTGTAGACCGCGCTATCCAGCGTGCCGATCAGCCCTGACGGGATCGCCGTCTCGACGTCGATGCCGAAAGGTTCGAGATAATCCCTGATGTCGGCGAGCAGCGGCATGTCCGGGTCGGACGTTTCGGCGAGCCGCACATGGTAGGCGCGCAGGATGCGCACCGTGTCTTCCGAGCGCTCGATGTAGCGGCCGAGCCAGGTCAGGTTCTCCGCCGCGCGACTGGGCAGGCTGCCGGGCCTGGTGCGGCTGAAACTGTCGCCTTCCTGCGGCAGCAGCGTCTCGCGCTCCACCGGTTTGTCGCTGACAACCCAGACATCCGCCGCCTGGCCGCCACGCTGCATGGCGATCGCCGTCGGGTCGAGCGACAGGCCGATGCGGGCAAAACCGCCCGGCATCACCGTCCAGCCCTCCGGCGTTCGCGCCAGGTAGACGCGCAGGCTCGCTGGCCGCGGCTCCAGCCACCCGCCGACATAGACGGGCGTCGTCGAAAGCGTCACCGCTTCCTGGCCGACAAAATCGCCGCCATCGCGTTCGATGCGCGCCACCAGCTCCGCCCGCTCTCCGGCCGACAGCGCCGAACCGAGCTTCGTTGAATCGTCATCCTCGAAGGCAAGTCTCGTCGATAGCGCCGGGCCGATCACCATGCGATCGATGTTGGCCAGCACATGCGCGCGTTCGGTTGCTTGCCCGCACCACCATGTCGCGACGCTTGGCAGCAGCAATTCCTCGCCCCGCAAGGCCCGTGAAATCTTGGGCAGGAAGGCGAGCAGCGCACGCGTCTCCATCAGGCCGGAGCCAAGCGCATTGACGGTAGCAACCGCGCCCTGGCGGATCGCCTCGACCAGGCCCGGCGTGCCGATCTGCGAATCCGGGCGCAGTTCGAGCGGATCGGCGAAGGCGGCATCGAGCCGCCGCCACAACACGCTGATCGGCATCAGGCCGGAAACCGTGCGTACCATGAGCCGGCCGCCTGAAACGGTCAAATCCTCGCCTTCGAGCAGCATGATGCCAAGATAGCGGGCGATGTAGGCGTGTTCGTAATAGGTTTCGTTGAGCGGCCCCGGCGTGAGGATGGCGACGCGGCCGTCGGTCTCCTTGGCCATGCCGATCAGCGCGTCGCGAAAACGGCGGAAAAAGCCGGCAAGGCGGTGCACATGCATCTCGCCATAGATGTCGGACAGCGCGCGTGTGGTGGCGACGCGGTTTTCCAGTGCGAAGCCGGCGCCGGACGGCGCCTGCGTGCGATCGCCAAGCACCCACCACTGGCCGTCAGGTCCACGGCCGAGCTCGAAGGCGCAGAAATGCAGGAAGTGGCCGCCGGCCGGCTTGGTGCCGAGGACAGGCCGCAAATATTCGGGGCTGGCGGCGATCAATCCCGCCGGCAGGATGCCTTTTTCGACCAGCCGGTTCGGCCCGTATATATCGGCGATGGTTTCCTCGAACAGTTCGGCGCGCTGCACGAGGCCGGCGCTGATCGCCGCCCACTCGCTCTCTTCGATGAGAACCGGGACATGCGCCAGCGGCCATTCGCGTTCATTGGCGCCGGCCTTGTCATAGACGCGGTAATAAACGCCGGCATCGCGCAGATACTGGTCGGCGCGGGCAAAGCGCTGGCCGAGCTTTTCAGCACCGAGTTCCTCGAGCGCCTCGACAAAATGCTTCCAGGCCGGGCGAGGATTGCCCGATGCATCGACCATCTCGTCGACGACGCCGTCTATGGGCTGGTAGTGCTCCAGCAGGCTGTGGGTCTGCGGCTTGCCGCGTCCCCTCTTGTGATTCCCCTTTGCCATTGCTGATCAGAGTCTTGCCGGCCGCCGAAGGTCAAGGGTCATCGGGAAATCTTCCGCCGGTTGTTCTTCACGGATCACATAGGCGGATGGCGTATGGCCACGCGGTTCGAAGCGGGCGAGCCGCCGAGCTTCCGCCTCGTTGCCATTGACCGGAAAGGTGTCGTAATTGCGCCCGCCGGGATGGGCGACGTGGTAGACGCAGCCGCCGACCGCACGGCCCGACCATCGGTCATAGATGTCGAAGACCAGCGGCGTGTTGACGGGCAGCGCCGGATGCAGGCCCGATGCCGGCTGCCAGGCCTTGAAGCGCACGCCTGCCACCGCCACTTCGCGATTCTCAGTGACCTTCATCGGCACGATGCGGCCGTTGCAGACGACTGCGTGGCGCTCCGGGTTCAGCCCTTCGGTCTTGACCTGCAGCCGTTCGACCGAGGAATCGACGAAGCGCACGGTGCCGCCGATCGCGCCTTGCTCGCCCATCACATGCCACGGCTCCAGCGCCTGGCGCAGTTCCAGCTTGATGCCGGCATGCTGAACCTCGCCGCAGAACGGGAAGCGGAATTCGAGCTGGGCGTCGAACCATTCGGGACGGAACTCAAAACCGTTGAGCTTGAGGTCGTCGAGCACGTCGAGGAAATCGGCCCAGACATGATGCGGCAGCATGAAGCGGTCATGCAGCGATGTGCCCCAACGCACGAAACGGCCGTCGAGCGGGCTCTTCCAGGCACGGGCAATGATGGCGCGGACCAAAAGTTGCTGCGCGAGGCTCATGCGCGCATTGGGCGGCATCTCGAAGCCGCGGAATTCGACCAGCCCCAGCCGGCCGGTCGGTCCGTCGGGCGAGAACAGCTTGTCGATGCAGATTTCCGAACGATGCGTATTCCCGGTGACGTCGGTCAACAAATTGCGGAACAGCCGGTCGACCAGCCATGGCAAGGGTGCGTTGCCCTGGTCTGGATGCGGCACCTGCGCCATAGCGATCTCAAGCTCGTAGAGCGAGTCGTGACGCGCTTCGTCGAAGCGTGGCGCCTGGCTGGTCGGCCCGATGAACAGGCCGGAGAACAGGTAGGACAGCGACGGATGGCGCTGCCATTGCAGCACCAGGCTCTTCAGCAGGTCCGGCCTTCGCAGGAACGGGCTGTCATTGGGTGTCGCACCGCCGACCACGACATGGTTGCCGCCGCCGGTGCCGGTGTGGCGGCCATCGATCATGAACTTGTCTGCGCCAAGCCGTGTCTGCCGCGCCTCCTCGTAGATCGCCGTCGTCGTCGCCACGCAATCCTGCCAGTTGGATGCAGGATGGATGTTGACCTCGATGACGCCTGGGTCAGGCGCGACGCGGATGACGTTGAGGCGCGGATCGTGCGGCGGGCCATAGCCTTCGATGTGCACGGGAAGGCCTATCGCCTTCGCCGCGTTCTCGGCCGCCGCGACCAGTTCGAGATAGTCTTCCAGCGCCTCGACCGGCGGCATGAACACGCAAAGCCGCCCATCACGCGGTTCGACCGAAAGTGCGGTGCGCACCGCGCCGCCGATCTCGGTGATCTCCTGCTCGACCCGCTCCTGCTGGCCGGTCGCAGCGGTGAACGATGCCGCCTGCTGGCGGCGCGCCATCTCGTCGGCGCCTTCCAGTTCGGCTGGAGCCGGTCCGGCCAGTATGGCTTCACGCGCGGGCAGCGGGCCGCGTGGCAGTGACGGATCGACCGGCACGATATAAGGGAATTGCTCCGGCGGCACATAGGGCAACGTGCCGAGCGGCAGCCGGTAGCCGACCGGTGAATCGCCTGGCACCAGGAACAGCCGGCCACGCCGCGTCTTCCATTTTTCCGAACGCCAGCGCGGATCCGATGCCTGGCTGTTCCAGCGCTGGACGGGGAGCACATAGCCGGACGGTTTGGTCAGCCCGCGTTCGAACACTTTCGCCATGCGGCTGCGTTCTTCCGGATCCTCCAGCCTAGAGTTGGACGGATCGACATTGTCGGGCAGCTTGCCTTCCTTGAGCAGCCATTCGGCCGGATCCTCATAGGCTTCGCTGACCATGGCTTTGTCGATGCCGAGTTCGCCGGCAATCGCGGTGAGCAGGCTTTCGGCCTGCTTCGGGCCGATGTCGGCCTCGCTCTTTTCGCGTGCGATCAGCGACGGATCGCTCCACACCGGCTGGCCGTCGGCACGCCAGTAGAGCGAAAAGGTCCAGCGCGGCAGGCTTTCGCCCGGATACCATTTGCCCTGGCCGTAATGGAGAAAGCCGCCCAGCGCAAAGCGCTCGCGCAGTTTACGGATCAGTTCGTCGGCCTTTTCGCGCTTGGTGGGACCGACGGCGGCGGTGTTCCATTCGGCCGACTCGAAATCGTCGATCGACACGAAAGTCGGCTCGCCGCCCATGGTGAGCCGCACGTCGCCGGCGGCAAGTGCTTTATCGACCTTGTTGCCCAGAGCGTCGAGCGCCTGCCAGCTTTCGTCCGAAAATGGCTTGGTGATGCGCGGATGTTCGGCGATGCGGTCGACCCGCATCTCGAAGCCGAATTCGACATTGGCGAAGCTCGCCATGCCGGAAATCGGGGCCGCGTTGCGGAAATGCGGCGTGGCGGCCAGCGGCACATGGCTCTCGCCGGTGAGCAGGCCCGAGGTCGGATCGAAGCCGATCCAGCCGGCGCCGGGAAGATAGACCTCGCACCACGCATGCAGATCGGTGAAGTCGACGGCGGTTCCGGCTGGACCGTCCAGCGCCACCAGATCGGGCTTCAACTGGACCAGATAGCCGGAAACGAAGCGCGCCGCGATGCCGAGATTGCGCAGGATCTGCACCAGCAGCCAGCTCGAATCCCGGCACGATCCCTTTTTCGCGGCCAAGGTCTCTTCCGGCGAGAACACACCGGTTTCCATGCGCACGATATAGGCGATCTCGCGCTGCAGCCGCGCGTTGAGATCGACCAGGAAATTGACGGTGTTGGCAGCGCTGCGATCGATGGTCTTCAGCAGCGCCGACAGCAGCGGTCCCGCCGGCTCCGGAGTGCGATAGATGGCGAGATCGTCGCGTATCTCTTCCGGATACTCGAACGGAAACGCCTCGGCCGACGGCTCGACGAAGAAATCGAACGGATTGTAGACCGTCATGTCGGCGACGAGGTCAACCTCGATCTTCAACTCCGTCACCGGCTCCGGAAAGACGAAGCGGGCGAGGAAATTGCCGTAAGGATCCTGCTGCAGATTGACGAAGTGGTTCGCCGGCTCGACCTTGAGCGAATGGCTCAGCACCTTGGTACGGGAATGCGGCGCCGGCTGCAGCCGGATGATCTGGGGCCCGAGAACCACCGGCCGGTCGTATTTGTAATGGGTCAGGTGGTAGACGGCTGCCAGAATTGCCATGGGGCCCCGGAATTCAGCGTTTCAAACGATTTCGCTGAACCCTGACACATCTGGCGGCCATTCTCCAAGCAGAGATGTTGCGGTGCACCTAATTTAAGCAACGGTTACCGGCTCAGAAAAATGCCTGCAACCCCGTCTGCGCCCTTCCCAGGATCAGCGCATGCACGTCATGCGTGCCTTCATAGGTGTTGACCGTCTCCAGGTTCTGCGCGTGGCGCATGACGTGCATGCGCTGATCCTGGGAAGGGCGCAGACGGGGTTGCAGGCATTTTTCTGAGCCGGTAACCGT
>NZ_RZPF01000287.1:0-7447 GCF_004022735.1 Mesorhizobium sp. M7A.F.Ca.AU.001.01.1.1 | reverse complement strand
CCGGTGAGCTGGCCGAGCATTGCCAATCTGCACCCTTTCGCCCCGGCCGCGCACTCGGCAGGCTACCGCGCCATGATCGGCGAGCTGGAGGGCTGGCTGTCGGAGATCACCGGCTTCGACGCCGTCACATTGCAGCCCAATGCCGGCAGCCAGGGCGAATATGCCGGACTGCTCGCCATCCGCGGCTATCACCGCTCTCGCGGCGACAACCACCGCACCGTCTGCCTGATCCCCTCCTCGGCGCATGGCACCAATCCCGCGAGCGCGGCGATGGCTGGCATGAACGTCGTCGTCGTGCGCTGCACCGAAGACGGTAACATCGACATGGACGACATGAAGGCCAAGGCGACTGAGCATGCGCAAAATCTCGCAGCGCTGATGTTCACCTATCCCTCGACGCATGGCGTGTTCGAGGAAGGCGCACGCGATCTCTGCGCGCTGATCCATGAGCATGGCGGCCAGGTCTATTTCGACGGTGCCAACCTCAACGCGCTGGTCGGGCTTGCCCGTCCCGGCGACATCGGCGCCGATGTCTGCCATATGAACCTGCACAAGACCTTCTGCATTCCGCATGGCGGCGGCGGACCCGGCATCGGGCCGATCGGCGTCAAGGCGCATTTGAAGCCGTATTTGCCCGGCCATGTCACCGAAGGCTCGGCGCACGCCGTCTCCGCCGCCCCCTTCGGCAGCGCCTCGATCCTGCCGATCACCTGGATGTATATCCGCATGATGGGCGCCTCGGGCCTGAAGCAGGCGACCGAAACAGCGATCCTTTCCGCCAACTACATCGCAACGCGGCTCGGTGCGCATTTCCCGGTGCTCTACAAGGGCAGGCAGGGACGCGTCGCGCATGAATGCATCCTCGACACCCGTGTGCTCAAGGAGAGTGCAGGCATCAGTGTCGACGATGTCGCCAAGCGGCTGATCGATTATGGTTTTCACGCGCCGACCATGTCCTTCCCGGTCGCCGGCACGCTGATGGTGGAGCCGACCGAGTCCGAGCCCAAGCGGGAAATCGACCGCTTCTGCGAGGCCATGATCGCGATATCGGCAGAGGCAGCAAAAGTCGCCAGGGGCGAATGGCCTTTGGCCGACAATCCGCTGGTCAACGCGCCGCACACCGCCGCCGAGGCGCTGGCCGGCCAGTGGAACCATCCCTACTCGCGCCTGGAAGCGGCCTATCCGGCCGGCGACGCCGACACGGCAGCCAAGTACTGGCCTCCGGTGTCACGCATCGACAATGTCGCCGGCGACCGCAACCTGGTCTGCTCGTGCCCGCCGCTGTCCGACTATCTGGGGGCCGCGGAGTAATTTACGCTGAGCGCAAGGCCGGCTTGATCGGCTCGGCCTTGCCCATCCTCTTGCGGCTGATGACGCAATTTCGTCCGGCGCGTTTGGCGGCATAGAGCGCCGCGTCTGCCTCGGTGAGCACGTTGTCGAGGCTGCTGCCGCTTGCCTCGCCAAAGCCGATGCCGCCGCTGACCGTGCTGCGCAATTTGCCGAGCTGGGTGGGGACGATTTCGGCGCCGAAAGCCACGCCGATCTTGCTGGCGAGATCGTAGGCCTTTTCGTCCGTCATCCGCGACATGACGACTGCGAACTCCTCGCCGCCAAGGCGAAAAGCGTCGACGCCGGGCCGGGCATATTTCTTGATGACGGCGGCAAAACGGCACAAGACCTGATCCCCAACCGGGTGACCGTAGACATCGTTCGTCCGCTTGAAGTGGTCGAGGTCGAACATGACGATAGACATGAATGGACCGAAACTCCGCTCGCCGTAAAGCGACGTCAATGCCCGGCGGTTCAGCAACCCTGTCAGCGGGTCGGTCATGGTCTCGGCCTTGAGCTCGATCTGCGCCTGCAGATGATGGAGGGAGAGCGTCAATGCTCCGAGCCCGGTCATGCAGGCCACCGCCACGACGGAATTCAATCGTTCGGCCCAATTGTCGGGCGCAATCGCGAGCGTCCATTGCCCCTTGGTCAGCAGAACCACGCCGCAAAGCGCAAACGACATCGCGCAGGTGCCGCTCAGAAACGAAACCACCAGCAGGATGCGGCGATCGTGACTGCCGTTGATCCAGAACATGGCGCCGATCGCCGACAGCAGCGCCGTCACCGTGGTGTAGGTGATGATGAAGCCAACGCCGTCAAAGCCAAGGAAAGTGACAGCGGCACAGATAGTCATGGCGGCAAGCGCCGGTGCAACGGCGCGCCTGTAGCCGGGCACGCCGAGATATTGCATGGCCGACAAGCAGAGGATCAGGAACCCCAGGCTGAGCAGCGCAAGCACGATCTGGCAAAGCAGCGGATCGGGGTCCTTGGTGTACCGCCAGAACAGGATCACATGCGCGACGAGCACCAGAATTCCGCACGCCACCGTCAGCACGAAACCTGCCTTGGGTGCGGTGAACCAGATCGCAAACATGGTGACGCTGAGGCATATGCCCGACAGCGCGGCTGCGAGCAGGAGCGAACTGAAGTCCAGCATATCGGGCAAGGGCCTCTCGAGCGTCGGCGGTTGCGCTGCATTCTAGGTCAGCGGCTGCCCCCAGATACGGATTTTCAGGCGATCCATCGATGCAACCTGCAGATAGGGTTTACAAAGCGTCGATGGCACGTGTCCCGAAACCGGACCATTGGACGCGAGATCAACCCTTGTTCAGGAGAGCGAGGTTGGCGTTGACGACGGTGGGATCGGCCATGCCGGCCTTCGCTTCGAGCAGCAGCGCCTTGGCCTTCTTGCGATTGCCGCGCAGCAGTTGCGAATAACCCATATTGTTGACGATCTGCGGCCTGCGACCGGCGACTTTCAGAAGCTGGCCGTAGGCACGGTCGGCGAAGTCGAAGCGGCCGAGTTCATCATAGGAAGCCGCGAGCCCCATCCAGGCCTCCGCATTGTCGGCCTTCAACTCGACGGCCTTGCGGAAGTGCTTTTCGGCGAGGCCGTAATTGGCGTCGCGAAACTGCGCCTTGCCTTGCGCCAGATCGGAGGTTTCGGTGTCTTTAGCCGCCGGTTGGATGGCGGTGGTCTTGGTGGTGTCGACGCCACTCGTCGAACAGCCAGACATCATCAAGACGGCCGCCATCGTGGCCATTGCCGGGAAATTATTGTGACGCATGCCCCTGCCTCATCGCCCGATTTGCCGGGTCGTTCTTCAGGAAACACAATATATCAGCGGCGATTAAACTTCGGTGCCGAAACGCCGCCAAAATTCGGCTTCGGGCACACCAGCCATTAACCACCAGGCCGCGGTGCTTCAGTCGCAGCCAGCGGCGTCCTCACGGCTCCAGGGCTTTGAGCCCCGCAGGAGCCGTATACCGGCTGCCGTCATAGCGCAGCCGGTAGGTTTGGCTCACGGACTTGCCGGGATGGGACTGGCACTCGCCATCCTTGTCGGGCAACGGATTGTCGGTATCCATTCGCTCGACCACCGTTATGTCGTGGTAGCCATGATGTTTGGCCGGGCTCATCGCCAGGCTAACCCGACTGGTATGGAAGGATCCGGCGCAATTGGTATCACCCTCGCCGCCATTGCCGGCCACGACCAGGCCATCGAGCACCATCCTCAGGGAATCGCCATCGACGGCATAGAGCCGCAGGTCGGTTTCACTGAACGGATTAGGCAGCGAATTGTTTGCCATTTCGATGCGCAGGCCAAAGGCAGTAACATCGGGCGCCAGCGCATAGCGGCCGGTATCAAGCTCCACCTGGCGGATGGCGATGGCATCATCATTCATCAGCCCGGGCTGGAGCAGGCGCTGGCGCACCTGCCGGCTCTTCCTGTCGACAATCAAAAGCTCGATATCGCCGGCATGCGCGTAGTCGCTGGGTTGGGACCCGTCCATCAGCGGCACTGCGACCAACAGCAGGTCGTCATGGGCGGGCCAGATCTTGCAAGCCAGCCCTGGCGGATCGCCATACGCGAATGTCAGGGCAATGCTGGTGTGGGGTTCGAGCGTGAACGAGGTGCCGTCGGCGCTCTTTCGAGCTTTGGGATAGGCCTGCTGCACCAAGGCGGCGGCATCGCCGCAATCGCCGGCCACGGCCCAGGCGGGCGACAGGCTGGCCGCGGCAAGGCCAAGGAAGAGGGTGCGCAGCAGCATGGACTTTCTCACCTGCAAAGCCGGGTTCGGTCAGAACAATGGTTTGTCAGCCCCTTGCTAGGGCTTTTGTGGAGCGCTCGCTAGTGCGCCGTCATTTTGACGATGACTGGAATGGCCGCGATCATCAGCACCACCGGCAGGATGCACACAACCACGGGCACCGACATCTTGGCAGGCAGAGCGTGCGCCTTTTCCTCGGCCAACGACATACGCTTATGGCGCATGTCGTCGGAGAAGACGCGCAGCGCCCCCGACAGGCTGGTGCCGAGTTCCTTGGACTGCTGCAGCAGCGTGGCGAAGGAACGCACCTCGTCCAGGCTGAGGCGATCGGCGAGCGCCTTCAGCGCATCGTCGAGGCTGCGCCCGGCCCTCAGCTCCAGCGACACCAGCTGCAGGTTCTGGCTGAGCGCGGGATAAGTCTTGGCGAGTTCCTTGGAGACGCGCTCTATGCCTGCCTCCATGCTCATGCCGGCATCCGAGCAGACAATCATCAGGTCCATGAAATCGGGAAACCCGTTGCGGTACTCACGCCTGCGTTCCCGCACTTTCTGGCTCAGCATCAGGCCGGGCAGGAAATAACCGGCCGCGCCCGACAGGATGACGAATGTCCAGCGGCTGGCCATCGTTGCGTCCGGACTGGCCATCCAGCGGTTGAGCACAAACACACCGATTGCCGTGCCGATCATCGCGGTGAACCGGATCAGGAAGAACGTACCGACAGCGCGCGGCTCCATGTAGCCCGCCTGGATAAGCTTCATGCGCAGCCGCGCGACATTTTCCGGATCGCTCCTGGCGTAGAATTCCTGCGCCCGCTTCACCGCCTTCTCGCGCACGATGCCGGTATTCTTCTTTTGCACCGGCTCCGGTTTGGCGGCCACGGGACCGTTGTCGACCCTGAGCCGGCGCATGACCTCGTTGCGATCGCCCTTCGCCATGACAACAGGCCAGGCAACAGCGGCAGCACCCACCGCCAGCAGCAGTATGGCCACCGGCATCAATGAGGTCGGCGCAAGCGAGGCGAGGAATTCGATGAAGCCCTGCATGTCAGAACTTGAAATTCGACATCTTGAACATCATCAGATTGCCCAGCATCAGCCAGGTGATCGACGCGCCAAGCAGATACCAGGTCTTCGGCTCGCCCCAGACGTCGCTGTAGAAGCCCGGCATCAGTGCCATGATGGCGGCAAACAGCAACGCCGGCACGGCCGTCAGAATGTAGGCCGACATCCGGCCTTCTGTCGCAATGGCGCGCACCTTGCGGCGCAGCTTGCCACGCTCGCGAATCGTCGTCGCCAGGCCGTCGAGGATCTCGCGCAGATTGCCGCCCGAACTGGTCTGGATCGAGACGGCGGTGACGAACAACGGCAGATCCTCCTGGCCGACCCGGTCGAACAGCGAGTTCAACGCCGAAACCAGATCGGATCCGTAGGTCACTTCGTCGGCGATGACGCCGAACTCGCTGCCGATCGGGTCGGGCATCTCGCGCGCCACCATGGCGATCGCCACCGGCACCGGGTGGCCGGCCTTCAGGCCACGCGTGATCAGTTCCAGCGCCTCCGGCAACTGCATGCCGAACCGCTTCAGCCGGCGCTTGCGCTTGAAACGCAGCGTCAGCACCGGCAATAGCGGCATGAGCACCACGAACAGGACGAACCCCATCAGCGGCGGCAAGCCGTACCAGATGGCGACCAGGGCCATCGCCATCGCCACGCCGCAGGTGATCATCAGGAATTTCGACAGCGGCATGATCATGCCCGACTGGGTTCGCAGCGCGCGAAACCGGTCCGCCGAAAACAGCGGCGTGCCCGCGTCAAGGCCGCGCTCCTTGCGCAGTTGGACGAGCACCTGCTCCTGGCTGATCTTGTTTTCCTGCAGCCTCATGCGCCGGTTGATGGCGGTGCGCTTGTCGCTGCGGCCGGCATAAAGCAGGTAACAGGCCTCGGCGATCAGGATGCCGGTCAGCGCGGCCGCGGCATAGACGACATAGATCGCGCTCATTCCATCGAACACTTGGCTACTCCTGCGGCCGGCCGGGTTCGAAATATCGTCCGGGAAACTCGATGCCCATGGCGCGCAGGTCCTCGAGGAAGCGCGGCCGGATGCCGGTCGCCTCGTAGTGGCCCAGAATCTTGCCGTCGGCCTCCATGCCGGTGCGCACGAAGCGGAAGATCTCCTGCATCTGGATGACATCGCCTTCCATGCCGGTCACCTCGGCGACACTGGTCACCTTGCGCTTGCCGTCGGACAGGCGCGTCAGTTGGACGATCAGGTCGAGCGCGCTGGCGATCTGGCTGCGGATCGACTGCACCGTCATCGGCATGCCGGTCATGCCAAGCATCTGCTCGAGCCGCGAAATGGCGTCGCGCGGCGTGTTGGCATGGATGGTCGCCATCGACCCTTCGTGGCCGGTGTTCATTGCCTGCAGCATGTCGAAAGCCTCCTCGCCGCGGCATTCGCCGAGGATGACGCGGTCGGGGCGCATGCGCAGTGCGTTCTTGACCAGGTCGCGCTGCTTCAGCTCGCCATGGCCTTCGATGTTGGCCGGACGTGTTTCCATGCGCGCGACATGCGGCTGCTGCAGCTGGAGCTCGGCCGCGTCCTCGATGGTGATCAGCCGCTCGTCTTCCGGAATGAAGGCCGACAGTGCATTGAGCATGGTCGTCTTGCCGGTGCCGGTGCCGCCCGAAATGATCGTCGTCTTGCGGGCATGCACGGCCGCCGCCAGCACTTCGGCCATGTTCTGGGTGATGGCGCCGAATTCGACCAGTTTATGCAGGCCGAGCTTGTTCTTGGAGAATTTGCGGATCGACACCAGCGGGCCGTCGACCGCAACCGGGCGGATGGCCGCGTTGAAGCGCGAGCCGTCCAGCATGCGGGCATCGACCATCGGCTGCGATTCGTCGACGCGGCGACCGACCGCGGCGACGATCTTGTTGACGATGCGCAGGAGATGCGCCTCGTCCTTGAACGGAATGTGGACCGGCTGCAGCTTGCCTTTCTTTTCGACAAAGCAGTTCATGTGGCCGTTGATCAGGATATCGTTGATGTCGGGATCCTTGAGCAGCGGCTCGAGCGGACCGAGGCCGACCATCTCGTCGACGATGTCGTCGACCAGCGCATCAAGCTCGACGGTGTTGATCGCCATCCGCTCCTGCTTGGTCTTTTCCGAAACGAAGTCATGCACTTGCCGGCGCATCTCATCCTTCGGCAAACGCTCCAGCGCGACAAGATTGATCTCTTCGAGCAGCAGCCGGTGGATACGCACGCGCGCATCGAGCACCTTGTTGGCATTCTTTGCCAGCGCTGCTTCCGGCTTTGCCGGCAAAGCCTTTCGGCTGGTTGG
>NZ_RZPF01000286.1:0-7475 GCF_004022735.1 Mesorhizobium sp. M7A.F.Ca.AU.001.01.1.1 | reverse complement strand
ATCGTCAAGGGTGGCGGGCATGGCATGGCGGCGGGCATCACCGTCGAGCGGGCGAGGCTTGGTGAGCTCAGGGCGTTTTTCGAAGAGCGGGCGGCAGCCGACGTGTTTCGCCTGCAGGGCGAGGAAAGCCTGGCCATAGACGGTGCGCTTGCCGCTGAAGGCGCGACACTCAGCCTACTCGACGCGCTGGAACAAGCCGGACCTTTCGGTGCCGGGCACGTGGCCCCTGTTTTCGCGTTGCCGCGCCACCGGTTGGCCGATGCGCGGCCGGTCGGCACCAATCACATCCGCGTCGAGCTGCAATCGGAAAGCGGCGGCCGGATCCAGGCGATCGCCTTTCGCGCCGTCGATACCGCGCTTGGCGAATTCCTGTTCAAGAACCGGGGCAAGACAATCCACGTCGCCGGTTCGCTGTCGGGAAATTACTGGAACGGCAACCGCACCGTTCAGTTTCGTATCACCGATGCGGCTCGTGCGTAGGTGTTGATCAGGCGAGAACTGTCTGCAGCCGGGTCAGTTCGCCGATCTGCGCCATCGTCGCCTGATAGCCGAGATTGATCGCCTCGTCGGCGCGGTGGAACTCGGTCAGGCCGATATGGCTGAGCTTCGGCTGTAGCGACATGTCTGGCGGATCGCCGGCAAGTCTTGCGCGCGAAATGCGGTCCTGGATGATGTTGAAGGCCTCGACCATGACGCCGGTGATGCCGAGCCGGGTCTGATGCGACTGGTGTTCGGGATCGCCATGTCCGGCCCTCGGCGCGTCCTTTTCGACGACCAGTTCGCCAGCGCTGTGCTTGATGACGGCGGCACGGCCGAACAGGTCATAGTGAAGGTTGACCGCCACGACGAGCGGCTGCTCGTAGGCGCGGCAGACCGAAACCGGTACGGGGTTGACCAGAGCGCCGTCGACCAGCACGCGGCCGTTGCAATTCACCGGCTCGAACACGCCGGGAAGCGCATAAGAGGCGCGCATGGCGGTGATCAATGAGCCGCTCGACAGCCAGATTTCGTGGCCCGTGCGGATTTCGGAAGTGACCGCGACGAACGGCTTGGCAAGGTCCTCGAACCGAATGCCGGCCATGTGCTCGCGCAGCCTTGCATCGAGTTTCATGCCGCCGAACAGGCCGCTGCCGCGTAAATTGAGATCGAGCAGGCCGAAAATGCGGCGCTTGGTCAGGCTGCGGGCGAATTCTTCGAGCTCGTCCAGTTTGCCGGCGAGATAGCAGCCGCCGACCAGCGCGCCGATCGAGGTGCCGGCGATCATCGATACTTCGATGCCGGCTTCATCCAGCGCGCGCAGCACGCCGATATGCGCCCAGCCGCGGGCGCACCCGCCACCCAAGGCGAGCGAAATGCCTGTTTTCTTTTGGGAGTTCGTTTCGGACGCGCCGCCTGACGAGGACAGGCCGTTGGCCTCCCTGACATCTGGTCTGTTACGCAATGACGCCCACTCGAGCATCATAATCTCCCTTGTCCCACGGCTACTATACGAGCGGGGCGTATCGAAATGATGAATCTGTGTCGTCGGTGTCAGGCAGAAGGTTCAAGCTGTTGGTTTCCGATACGTGTTTTCCGCATCGAACAGCGGCTTGCTGCCGTCGATGGCAAGCGTCCCTTTGCCGTCGACCAGCCCCACCGTCCGATAAAAGCATGAACGCCGGCCAGTGTGACAGGTTGCGTCGTGGCCCAACACTTTGACGCGCAACCATATGGCATCCTGGTCACAATCCGTGAGCATCTCGACGACATGCTGAAAATTGCCTGATGTTTCGCCCTTTTTCCAAAGCGCGCTGCGCGAGCGCGACCAGTAGTGGGCGATGCCGGTCTCAAGCGTCAGCGCCAGTGCTTGCGCGTTCATATGCGCAACCATCAACAGCATGCCGTCCGCGGCGTCTGTCACGACGACCGTGACCAGCCCGGCTGCATCGAAGCGCGGCGAAAACACCGCGCCTTCCTCGAGAGCCTTCTTGTCCGACGGAGCTTTTGGAAATTCCAGTGCCGACATCGCCGGTCCTTATTTTGATGGCCGGCGAGGGCCGATCAGACCCCGCCGCCGCGCACCATGGTGACGAAACGGACCTGCTCTTCGGGCGTGTCCTTGAAAACGCCGGTGAAGGTCGAGGTCAGCGTGGTTGATCCCTGCTTGCGGATGCCGCGCATGGCCATGCACATGTGCTCGGCCTCGATCATGACGGCGACGCCGCGCGGATTGAGCACGTCCTGGATGACGCCGGCGATCTGCGCCGTCAGCGCCTCCTGGGTTTGCAGGCGGTGGGCGAAGATATCGACGACACGCGCGATCTTGGACAGGCCGACGACCTTGCCGTCCGGAAGATACCCGACATGCGCCTTGCCGATGATCGGCACCATGTGGTGCTCGCAATGCGAATGGAATGTTATGTCCTTGACGATGACCAGGTCATCGTAGCCGGCGACCTCCTCGAAGGTGCGGCCGAGCTCGTCGGCCGGGCACATGTCGTAACCACCGAACATTTCGCGAAAGGCCTTTGCCACCCGCTTCGGCGTGTCGACCAACCCTTCGCGGTCCGGATTGTCGCCGGTCCAGCGCAAAAGTGTGCGCACGGCGGCTTCGACTTCGGCTTCGCTTGGCCGGTCGGTGACCGGCTTTTCCATATAGGCTGACTGTGGCATGAGCTTCTTGATGACGGCATCCATAAAGGCGTCTCCCGTAGTCCCTCTCGGCGGAGGAACGAGTTGAACGGACCACGACCTTTCGGTGTCGGAAACTCGCCCCGTTTCCAGCCCCGTAAGCGGCGTGAACTTCCCGGCAAGGACATTGGCTTTCGTCGTTCTTGTCGATACCGGACTGCCAGCATTATATAAGGTCATAGCGAGCGAAAGGAAGACACGACAGCGGCAATCGCTGTTCGCTTGGCGGCGACGGATTGGAAAATTATGATAAACGACGTCTACAACGCGAAAATTCTCGGTTTTGCCGGAAACATCGCCCGCATCGGCCGTCTCGATCATCCTGACGCGACCGCCAAGGCGCACTCCAAGCTATGCGGTTCGACCGTCACCGTCGACCTCAAGATGCAGGACGGCGTCGTCACGGACTTTGCCCATGACGTGAAGGCCTGCGCGCTCGGCCAGGCGTCGTCATCGATCATGGCGCAGCATGTCGTCGGCGCGAGTGCCGAGGAATTGCGCGCGGTGCGCGACTCCATGCTGAAGATGCTCAAGGAAAATGGCGCCCCGCCGGACGGCCGCTTTGCGGATCTCAGATATTTGGAGCCGGTGCGCGACTACAAGGCGCGGCACGCTTCGACCATGCTGACTTTCGATGCCGTGGTCGACGCGATCGGCCAGATCGAGAAGAAGCGCGCCGAAGAAGCGGCCTGACCTTGGGATTTGGCCGTCCACGGTGCGCAGGCTTCGCGCAGGCGCCCAAATCTTTGCTGCCACTGCTTGGCATTTGGCTGGACAGGAACCGGGCCAGAAGGGTTTAAACCTGCGCTTCCAGCGCCCGCCTGCTTTCGGCAAATTCGCTTCTGAGCCAGTCGGCGAACGCGGCGACCGGCTCCGAGAGGTCGTGCAGGTTTCTGGCCACCAGCCAATAGGCGCCGGATGCGACGTCGATGTCGAACGGCTTGACCAGCGCGCCGGATGCGATTTCCCCGCCGATCTGCAACAGATCGCCCAATGCCACGCCATGTCCGAGCAAGGCGGCCTGCTTTGAAAGCGACGCATCCGCCAGCATCGGCCCGCGCGCGGGCACGGCGTCGGCGGGCACGCCGGCCGCTTCGAACCAGCGCGCCCAGCCCTGGCGGTTCTCCTCGTGCAAAAGCGTGTAGCGGCCAAGATCGATTGGCTTCCTGAGGGCAGGGCCAGAAGCAAGCAGCGCCGGCGACAGGACCGGCGAATCGACCGTCGAGGCAAGCCGCTCGGCCTGGCTGCGCGGCCACGAGTCGGCATGCGCGCTGAAGCGCAAGGCAAGCTCCGGCTGATCGCTGCGGAACTCGATCAGCCTTGGATCGACTTCGAGGGAGACGTCGATGTCGGGCCGCAATTGGCGAAACCGGTTGAGCCGGGGAACCAGCCACACGGAGGCAAGCGACGGCTCGACACTGACGCGGACCACGGACTGTGCCGGTGTCGCCACCAGATCGCCAAGCAAGGTATCGATGGCGTCGAAACTTCTGACAAGCTGATCCAGCAGACGCCGGCCGGTGTCGGTCAGTTCGACTCGTCGATGGTGACGTTCGAACAAGGGTCGATGCAGGAAGATTTCGAGCTCGCGGATCTGCCGGCTGATCGCCGCCTGCGAGACGAAAAGCTCCTCGGCGGCCCGGCTGAAGCTCAGATGCCGGCCCGCCGCCTCGAAGCTCCTCAATGCCGTCAGCGGCAGGCGCCCACGCTTCATTTCGCATAACCCAGGATTATCCGAAGTGGAAATTATACTCGTTTGAAGGCGAAGGCCAGCGGCGGTCTAATCCATGTCGAAGGAGACCGACCATGATCCAGTTGCTGAACATTTTTGGCGATGTCATGCGGATCGTGACGTTTCAATGGCGTGACGAAAAGCAGCATTCAAAGCGCCGCGAGGGGCCGGCCAGTCGTGGCCGCTGGGCGCCGTCGGCTGACAGGCAGCCGTTTCGCCGTTCCCGTCCGTGATGGCGGGGCGCGCAAGGAGCGGGGATTGCGTTCTCCGGCGGAAGTCCACATCTATCGCCTGGGAAACGCGATACGGAGACTGTGGTGCGCGACCAGCATGGGCATGCGCATATAGACGGGTCGCAAAAACGCGGCCGCAACTGGCCCGGCCCCTGGCGCAAGACGCCAGGCCGTCTCCTCGGCACGTCGCTCGTGCGCCTCTACCAGCTGACGCTGTCGGGCTTTGTCGGCAATTCCTGCCGGCATCTGCCGACCTGTTCGGAATATGCGCATGAGGCGATCGCCCGCCATGGCCTGTGGGCCGGCGGCTGGATGGGATTCTTCCGCGTGCTGCGCTGCGGGCCATTCGGCACGCATGGCATAGACCTCGTGCCGGAGGCGCTTGCGGATCGCTATCTCTGGTTCATGCCCTGGCGGTACTGGCGGATCGGCAGCAAGCGCGGCAAAGCGCAGGAATGATGGCCGGGGAGAATAGCAGGTTTACGATCCGGTAGGGTTAACAACAGCCTGCACAAAGACTGCGCATTTGAGACAAAATCGAGACAAGAGACCCCGCTAAGCCGCTCGCGAACCCCCTTCTGGAGCGAGCAGAAAATGCGCAATTTCGACCGTCTTCCCTTCATCTTTGCCGGGATCCTGTTCCTGCTCGCCTGGCTGCTGGGATTTCCGCTGCGCGCGCAATCGGCGCCGCTGGGGGATTTGCAGTGCACGGTGATCGCCGATGCGGCGAGCGGCAAGACGCTTTACCAGGACGGAGTGTGCGACCAGCGGTTCAGCCCGGCCTCGACGTTCAAGGTGCCGCTGTCGCTGATCGGCTATGACAGCGGGATCCTGAGCGACGAGCATACGCCGGCGTGGGACTACAAGCCGGAGTTCAAGGCGGTGAAGCGGGACCAGAAGACCGTCGATCCGGTGATCTGGGAACGGGATTCGATCGTCTGGTTCTCCCGTGAAATCACCAGTCGGCTCGGGCCGGAAAAATTGGCTGGCTATGTCTCCAAATTCGGCTACGGCAATGCCGATGTTTCCGGCAATCCCGGCAAGAATGATGGTTTGACCCAATCCTGGATAAACTCCTCGCTCAAGATCACGCCGGTCGAGCAGGTCGATTTCCTGCGCAAGCTGCTGGCCCGCAAGCTGCCTGTCTCGGCCAGGGCCTACGACATGACATCAGCCATCATCCCGACCTTCCAGGCCGGAGGCTGGACGGTGCAGGGCAAGACCGGAAGCACCAGGCTGCGCAACGATGCCGACAAGGTTCAGGATAAGCGCTCGCTTGGGTGGTTCGTCGGCTGGGCGAACAAGGATGGCCGCCAGATCGTCTTTGCGCGCCTTGTCGTCGACACCGATCGGACCGATATGCCCAAAGGCCTCAAGACCCGAGCCGCGTTCCTGAAGGACCTGCCGCTGCTCATCAAATGAAGTCTGACATTTGAGCCGGGCTTTACGGCGGCGGAATCTGTCCATAAAAGACAGCCGCTGCCGGACGCATCCGGCCTACTCTTTGCATGTCGTAACCCCAAAACCGTCCACACACTTTTGGGCGACATGCATTTCAACCACCCGCGCTCGTTTGCGGGACTGGATAGGAGATATACATGCTGAATTCCGTTTCCCTGACATTTCCCGATGGCTCCGTCCGCGAATACGACGCGGCGATGACCGGTGCCGGCCTCGCCGAATCGATCTCGAAGTCGCTGGCCAAGAAGGCGGTCGCCTATGCGATCGACGGCACCGTCCGCGATCTCAGCGATCCGCTTGGCAAATCCGGCAAGGTCGAGATCGTCACCCGCGACGACCCGCGCGCACTCGAACTGATCCGTCACGACGCCGCACATGTGTTGGCGGAAGCCGTGCAGGAATTGTGGCCGGGAACGCAGGTGACCATCGGGCCGGTGATCGAGAACGGGTTTTACTACGACTTCGCCCGCAACGAGCCGTTCACGCCTGACGATTTTCCCGTGATCGAGAAGAAGATGCGCGAGATCATTTCGCGCAACAAGCCGTTCACCAAGGAAGTCTGGTCGCGCGACAAGGCGAAGAAAGTGTTTGCCGACAAGGGCGAACGCTACAAGCTGGAGCTGATCGACGCCATTCCCGAGGATCAGGATCTCAAGATCTACGCGCAGGGCGACTGGTTCGACCTTTGCCGTGGCCCGCACATGGCCTCGACGGGGCAGATCGGCAACGCCTTCAAACTGATGAAGGTGGCCGGCGCCTATTGGCGCGGCGATTCGAACAATCCGATGCTGACCCGCATCTACGGCACGGCCTGGGCTGATCAGGCGCAGCTCGAAGCCTATCAGACGATGCTGGAGGAGGCCGAGAAGCGCGACCACAGGAAGATCGGCCGCGAGATGGACCTGTTCCATTTCCAGGAAGAGGGGCCTGGCGTCGTCTTCTGGCACGCCAAGGGCTGGAAGATGTTCCAGAACCTGGTCAACTACATGCGCCGCCGCCTCGACGAGCAGGGCTATCAGGAGGTCAACGCGCCGCAGGTTCTCGACAAGAGCCTGTGGGAGACGTCAGGCCATTGGGGATGGTATCGCGACGCCATGTTCAAGGTGACGGTGGCCGGCGACGATACCGATGACGACCGGATCTTCGCTCTGAAGCCGATGAACTGCCCGGGCCATGTGCAGATTTTCAAGCATGGGTTGAAGTCTTATCGCGATCTGCCTGTCAAACTTGCAGAATTCGGCAACGTCCACCGTTACGAACCATCCGGCGCGCTGCACGGGCTGATGCGTGTGCGCGGTTTTACGCAAGACGATGCGCACATCTTCTGCACCGAAGAGCAGCTGGCGGCGGAATGCCTGCGCATCAACGATCTGATCCTG
>NZ_RZPF01000285.1:0-7475 GCF_004022735.1 Mesorhizobium sp. M7A.F.Ca.AU.001.01.1.1 | reverse complement strand
GCTGAAGAAGCGTGGCGAGATGCTGGCCGCGGTCCGTCGCGGCGACACGGTCGTCACCGGCGGCGGCTTCGTCGGCAAGGTGACCAAGGTGATCGACGACAACGAGCTCGAGGTCGACCTCGGCAATGGCTTGAAGGTGACGGCGCTGCGCTCGACGATCGCCGATGTGCGCGTCAAGGGCGAGCCGGTGGCCAACCAGAACGCCAAGAAATAATCCAATTTTAGGCGGAGCGATCCGCGGACACGCTCTGACGGACGACGCCATATGTTGTATTTCTCGCGCTTCAAGATGATCCTGATCTGGGTGGCCGTGGCCATCACGGTGATCCTCGCCGCGCCCAACCTGTTCTCCGCCAGCACGCTGGCGCAACTGCCCAACTGGGTGCCGAAGCGGCAGATGACGCTCGGCCTCGACCTGCAGGGTGGTTCGCACATCTTGCTGGAAATGAACCAGAACGATCTGATCAAGGACCGGCTGGAGACGACGCGCGACGAAATCCGCACGCTGCTGCGCGACGCCAAGATTGGCTATACCGGCCTTGCCGGCACGGGGCGGACCCTGCAGGTTCGCATTACCGATCCCGCCCAGATCGATGCCGCCAAGACGGCGCTGAAGACGCTGACCGATCCGGTCGCCGCCGGCCTGTTCACCGGCGGTTCCGTGCAGGAAATGACGCTCGACGATTCCGAGCCCGGCCTGCTCAAGTTCAACGTCACCGATGCCGGCATCAAATACCGCACGTCGACCGCGCTGACGCAGTCGATCGAGGTGGTCGAACGCCGCGTCAACGAACTCGGCACGACCGAACCCATCGTGCAGCGGCAGGGCGACGACCGTATCCTTGTCCAGGTGCCGGGTCTTCAGGACCCGCAAAGGCTGAAGGAAATCCTCGGCCAGACCGCCAAGCTGACCTTCCAGATGGTCGACCAGTCGATGCCGGTGCAGGACGCGCTCAACGGCCGTCCGCCTGCCGGCTCGTCGGTGCTGTATTCGCAGGACGATCCGCCGGTTCCGTATCTGATCGAGAACCGCGTCATCGTCTCGGGCGAAAACCTCGTCGATGCGCAGGCGACCTACAATTCGCAGAACAACGAGCCGGTGGTGTCGTTCCGCTTCGATTCGAAGGGGGCGGCGCGCTTCGGCCAGGCCACGGCGCAAAATGTCGGCAAGCTGTTCGCCATCATCCTCGACAACCAGGTGATTTCGGCGCCGCAGATCCGCGAGCCGATCCTCGGCGGCACCGGCCAGATCTCCGGCAATTTCACCGCCCAGAGCGCCAACGATCTCGCCGTGCTGCTGCGCGCCGGCGCGCTGCCGGCGACGCTAACCGTCATCGAGGAGCGTACCGTTGGTCCGGGCCTTGGCCAGGATTCGATCCATGCCGGCAAGGTTGCCGGCATCATCGGTTCTATCCTCGTCGTTGCCTTCATGTTCGTCGCCTACGGCTTCCTCGGCTTCCTCGCCAACATCGCGCTGGCGGTGCACGTGGCGATGATCGTCGGCGTGCTCTCGCTGCTTGGCGCGACGCTGACCTTGCCTGGTATCGCCGGTATCGTGCTGACCATCGGCATGGCGGTCGATTCCAACGTGCTGATCTACGAGCGCATCCGCGAGGAGCGGCGCGCCGGCCGCTCGGTCATCCAGGCGATCGATACCGGTTTCACCAAGGCGCTGGCGACCATCGTCGATTCCAACATCACCTCGCTGATCGCCACCGTGGTGCTGTTCTATCTCGGTACCGGGCCGGTGAAGGGCTTTGCCATCACCTATGCCATCGGCATTCTGACGACCGTCTTCACCGCCTTCACCTTCACCCGTCTGCTGGTCTCGATCTGGCTGCGGCGTGCTCGCCCGAAGGAATTGCCGAAGGCGCCGGTGACCTTCGTTCCGCCCGGCACCAAGATCCCCTTCATGGGCATCCGTCGCTGGACGTTCACGCTGTCCAGCGCACTTTCGATCCTGTCGGTGGTGCTGTTCATGACCGTCGGCATCAACTACGGCATCGATTTCAAGGGCGGTTCGCTGATCGAAGTGCAGGCCAAGAGCGGCAATGCCGATCTCGCCGACCTCCGCGCGCGGCTGACCGAACTCAACATCGGTGAAGTCCAGGTGCAGCAGTTCGGTACGCCGAACGACGTGCTGATCCGCGTCGGGACGCAGGATGGTGGCGAAAATGCCGAGCAGACCGTCATCGACAAGGTGCGCGGCGAGCTGCAGGATAATTATGACTTCCGCCGCGTCGAAGTGGTGGGACCGACCGTGTCCGGCGAGCTCGCCAAGCAAGGCACGATCGCCATGCTGATCGCGTTGCTCGGTATCCTGATCTATGTCTGGTTCCGCTTCGAATGGCAGTTCGCGGTCGGCGCCATCGTGGCGACGGTGCACGATGTGGTCATGACGCTCGGCTTCTTCGTCATCTCCGGGCTGGAGTTCAACCAGTCGTCACTGGCGGCGATCCTGACGATCATCGGCTATTCGCTGAACGATA
Source organism: Mesorhizobium sp. M7A.F.Ca.AU.001.01.1.1 (assembly GCF_004022735.1). Taxonomy (NCBI): domain Bacteria; kingdom Pseudomonadati; phylum Pseudomonadota; class Alphaproteobacteria; order Hyphomicrobiales; family Phyllobacteriaceae; genus Mesorhizobium; species Mesorhizobium sp. M7A.F.Ca.AU.001.01.1.1. The sequence continues at coordinate 4,986 of NZ_RZPF01000285.1, read as the reverse complement.
CGATCGTGGTCTATGACCGTGTCCGAGAGGATCTGCGAAAATACAAGCGCATGCCGCTGCCGCAACTCCTGAACAACGCCATCAACGAGACGCTGTCGAGAACGACGCTGACCTCGGTGACGACGATCCTGGCGCTGCTGGCGCTGGTGCTTTTCGGCGGCGAGGTGATCCGCTCGTTCTCCATGGCCATGCTGTTCGGCGTCATCTTCGGCACCTATTCGTCGATCTTCATCGCCGCCCCGCTGCTGATCCTGTTCAAACTGCGGCCGCAGGCTACGGCCGACGAGGAGAAGCCGGTCAATGGCGGCAAGGCGGTCGCGACCTGACGCGCGCCCCCGAAGAGGTTTAACGGTGACCAGCAAAGGCATCGTCATCCGCGAGGCGCATTTCCCGGGCCGCGCGCCGATCGAAGCCTACGGCAATGGCGGATTCCGCTTTGCCGACATGTCGCATCGCGGTTCGCTGCTCTGTCTGCCATCCGGCATCCATGGCTGGGAGCCGGTGGACCCCTTGGCGCTGACGGTGGCGGATTTTGACAGGCTGCTGTCCGAGGCCGACAAGATCGAGATCCTGCTGGTCGGCATGGGCAGGGATCTTCGGCCGTTGCCCGCTGCATTGCGGGCCGCGCTGAAGGCCGCCGGCGTTGCATCCGACCCGATGTCGACGGGGGCCGCGGTGCGGACCTACAATGTCCTTCTGGCGGAAGAGCGCGCCGTGGCCGCCGCGCTCATTGCCGTCGATTGACATGTCTCGAAGCGCTGAAATCGTCATGGACGCGGTGCGCGCCGCCGATCATGATCGCTATCTGACCGCGCTCTACGCGCCGGACGGCAAGCGCGACGCGCTGTTTTCGCTCTACGCCTTCAACGCGGAGATATCAGGTATTCGCGATCGCATCCATGAGGCGCTACCGGGCGAGGTGCGGCTGCAATGGTGGCGCGATGTCATTGCCGCCGGCGGCGAGGCCGGCGCCGGCCATCCCACTGCCGAAGCCGTGAACGCTACGATAGCGACATTCGGCCTGCCGAAGCCGGCCTTCGAGAACATGCTCGATGCGCGCATCTTCGACCTCTACGACGACCCGATGCCGTCGCGCACCGATCTGGAAGGCTATTGCGGCGAGACGGCCGCAGCGCTCATCCAGCTTGCGGCGATGGTGCTCGATCCCGTCGAGGCGCCGCGCTTTGCCGAACTGGCGGGCAGGGCAGGCTGCGCACAGGCGATGACCGGCCTGCTGCTGCTGTTGCCGCTGCACCGCCAGCGCGGACAATGTTTTGTCCCGGCCGACATTCTGGCGGCAGCGGGATCGTCGCCGGAAGAATTCGTCACCGGCGACGGCGGATCCGGCGCCAAACGCGCGGTGGCGGCGATGATGGCGCTGGCACGGGAACATCTTTCCGCCTTCGAGCAAGGCGCACCGGCTCTCCCGGTCTCGCTGCGCCCGGCATTCCTGCCGCTGGCCCTGTCGCGCGCCTATCTCGGCAAGATGGAGAATGGCTCGCCGTTCGGTGGCGTGGCGCGGCTCTCGGCCTTGCGCCGGCATTGGCTATTGCTGCGCCGCGCGAGCAAGGGTTGGCCAGCACTTTGACGTAAACGTCAACCGTGCTAAGAAGTCTCCGCGCCAAAACTGTCGCCATAGACGACAGGCCGGCCGGAGGAGATACCCATTCAATGAGCTTGCCTTTGCTGGTTGCGATCGTCGCCCTTGGCATCGCGCTGTCGGTTGCCGCGGTGCATTTCACTGGCGGCAGCAAGACGGCGACGCTCAGTGGCGCAGATCATGCGAAGAGCCGGTTCGCCGAGGATTTTCCCGACGAGATCGTGGCGGCAGTCCGCCTGACAGCAGATGCCGGGACCGCGTTCCTGGATATCGGGCGAGGGCGCTTCGGGATCGTTCACAGCGTAGGCGACTGCTTCTTGACCCGCATCGTCACGCCTCAAGATGTCACGATTTTGGACGCTGGAGACGGGAATACGGTCTCGCTGCGGCTCGCCGATTTCACCTGGAAGGGCGGCCGCTTCCGCTTTGCCAGCGCAACGGATGCGCAAGGCTTGCTGAAGGCGCTTGAGCCGCAGAGTTTCGGCGGAGAGGCGGCATGATGGACGACTACAATTTTCCGCAGGTCACTCAACTGGCCATCCCGTTCTTCGTTGTCGCGATCCTGATCGAGCTTTGGTTGGTGCGCACCGGCCGTGCCAAGGGTTCGTTCGAAACGCGCGACACATTGACCAGCCTGATGATGGGTACCGGCAATGTCGTTGCCGGGCTGCTGCTTGGCGTCGTGTCCTACTGGGCGTTGCTGTGGCTCTGGCAGTTCCGCGTCTTCAATCTCGGCCTGTCGATCTGGGTCTTTCTGGTGGCCTTCCTGCTCGATGATCTGCGCTACTATTTCTATCACCGCATCGCGCACCGGGTGCGCTGGGTGTGGGCCGAACACGTCAACCACCATTCCAGCCAGCACTACAATCTGTCGACAGCGCTGCGGCAGAGCTGGACGGGCCTGTTCACCTTCATGTTCGTGCTGCAGGCGCCGCTGGTGCTGCTCGGCTTCCACCCGGCGGTGATTGCCTTCACCTTCGGCTTCAATTTGGTCTGGCAATTCTGGATCCACACCGAGACCATCGGCAAGATGTGGGGCTGGTTCGAGTTCGTCTTCAACACGCCCTCACACCACCGCGTCCACCACGCCACCAATCCGCGCTATCTCGACGCCAACTATGCCGGCACGCTGATCATCTGGGACCGCATGTTCGGCACCTTCGTCGGGGAACTGGAAGAAGACCGGCCGCGCTACGGCATCGTCAGGAATCTCGGCACCTTCAATCCGCTGAAAGTGGCATTCCATGAATGGATCGGCATGTTCAGGGATGCCTTTGCGCCCGGTCTGACCTTGAGCGATCGCCTGAACTATCTGATCAAGCCTCCCGGCTGGAGCCATGACGGCTCGCGCGAGACTTCGGAGAGTTTGAAGGCTGCCTATGTCAGGCGAAATCCTGCTGAGGCGGGGAAGCCTGGGTTGCCAAGCGTGGGGGTCGAGCCCGCCGAGTAGAACTTCTTATGTCAGGAGGGTCCGTCGTCATCGCTGTCGTACGCCAATTGCGCGATTCGTTCCCTCACTTGCGCGATGGCGTGATCCAGCGGAATAGCGGGACGCGTATCTTCGATCGAAGCCTTTATCTTGGCCCGGATCGCGGCTAGGCGCTCGGCATGCTCCTCTTCCTCGCGCTGGAAGGCCCGGAGCGCCGCGCGGATGACTTCGCTCGCCGAGCCGAAAGAGCCGTCTTCGACTTTTTGGCGGATAAGGCGGGCCATTGCTGGCGTGACTGTGACAGAAAGTTTCTCGGCGAATTCCGTGGAACGGCTCCCATTGGACAGCAAGTGGGATTGTATCCTGCTTCATCCGTGCGGCCAACGATGAGGTCCTAGCGCCTGGGTTTCGCCCGGCCAGCTTCCGAACCATCCGGCATGGTGGCGCTAATGCGCCGAGTTGTGCCGAAATGCCGGCCGAATTCATGGCCCCCCAAATCTGTAAAATTGGCTTCGAACTCAACCAGCGCGTCGACAATAGCCGGCGCCTCCGAGCTGGGAGCCTCCTGCGTGAATCGTGCACTGAGGTAGGCGCCATGAGGATGTGAGGGATCCAGACGGGCTTGGATCGCCCAGAAGGATGACAGCGAATAGATCGCTTTCATGAAATCCAGAATTAGCCGGTCATTGTAGGGACCTTCGACAGGCTGAACGGCAATGATTCTCTTCAAGCTTCGATCACGGTTCTCATTGTAATTTTCATTTTCGTACAGCCAACCTTGGCCCCCGTGAGGCTGACCTATTAGCGCCTCGATAGCGGGTATATGAACTTCGCGCAGCTTCCGCAGGTTGGTGCATCTGACATAGATGCTCCAGCAAATTTCGTAGTCGCCGGCGAAAGGTTCGCCACTCGGCGGCAGGTCCGACGGCAGAAGCTGGTGCAGCTCGGAGTGCTTGGCCACGGACTACTCGGCGGCTTGCGCTTGTGCCGGCAGCCCTAGCCATTCTCGGCAATCAGCCTGCGCACGCGATGTGATGGCGTGCCGCTTGGCAACGGTCTTGTCCTTGCCGCGCATGCGTTTGCCCTCGGCCTTCGGAGCTTCGACAGGTGGGAACAGGCCGAAATTGACGTTCATCGGCTGGAATGAGCGCTTTCCCGGCTCGTCATCGGAGACAATATGACCGCCGGTGATGTGGTTGAGCAGAGCGCCGAAGGCCGTGGTCAGCGGCGGCAGGGACGGAGCAAGGCCGAGCCGCTCCGCTGCGGCGAAGCGGCCGGCGAGCAGGCCGATGGCCGCACTTTCGACATAGCCTTCGCAGCCGGTGATCTGGCCGGCGAAACGCAGGCCGGGCCGCGACTTCAGTTGCAGCGAAGCGTCGAGCAAGGTCGGCGAGTTGATGTAGGTGTTGCGGTGCAGGCCGCCGAGACGGGCGAAATCAGCGTTTTCGAGACCCGGTATGGTGCGGAAGATGCGCACCTGCTCGGCATGCTTCAACTTGGTCTGGAAACCGACCATGTTGTAGAGCGTGCCCAGCGCATTGTCCTGCCGCAACTGGACGACGGCATAGGCCTTTACCGTCGGATTGTGGGCATTGGTCAGCCCCATCGGCTTCATAGGCCCGTAGCGTAGCGTCTCGACACCGCGCTCGGCCATGACTTCGATCGGCAGGCAGCCGTCGAAATAGGGCGTGCCTTCCCATTGCTTGAATTCGGTTTTCTGGCCGTCGACCAGCGCTTGCACGAAGGCAAGGTACTGGTCCTTGTCCATCGGACAATTGATGTAGTCCTTGCCGGTGCCGCCTGGCCCGACCTTGTCGTAGCGCGACTGGAACCAGCAGGTATTCATGTCGATCGTGTCGAAATGGATGATCGGCGCAATGGCGTCGAAGAAGGCGAGCGCATCGGCGCCGGTCGCTTCCGCGATCGACTGGGCAAGCCCGGGGGCGGTCAACGGACC
>NZ_RZPF01000284.1:0-7479 GCF_004022735.1 Mesorhizobium sp. M7A.F.Ca.AU.001.01.1.1 | reverse complement strand
CGCCGATTTCGTCTTCACTGCAACCGCCGTCGTCGCCCAACCTGTCACCGGTGCATTCCTCGCCTGGCATTCCGGCTATCCGCTGACCGAGGGGTGGATTGTGCTTTCGATCCTGCTCTACCTCATCACCGGCCTGTTCTGGCTTCCAGTCGTGTGGATGCAGATCGAGATGCGCAATCTCGCTATGCAGGCCGCGGCAGAGAAGCAACCTCCACCACAGCGCTATGACACCTTGTTTCGGCTCTGGTTCGCCTTTGGCTTTCCTGCCTTCGCGGCAGTGCTCGCCATCTTCTGGCTGATGATTTCGCGACCTTCGATCGATTGGTTCGCCTTGTAGCACCGGACTTCGTCTCCCTCGTCACGGTCTGCAACATCGTTGCGCCTAACAAATGGAAGGCGATGGGCGCCAGCCGCAGACTGCCTCGTTCCGTTACTACATACCGGGTGGCAATGGTTGCACAGGTTCCCGGCCATCGCCCGAGCACCTCTGTGGCGGGAGGCTGACGGGACTTTGATTGCCGACGACACGTCTATCCACGTCGCCCGTGCACGGCTTCGAAATGCATCAAGCAGATTGCGAGATTTCGGGCATAGCGGAAAATCTCCGGATGGTGGCGCCGCAGCCAAGCCGCGTTATCTGTTATAAGTCATCAACTGACTGAAAGCGTGGGCAGCCATGTGCAACGATTATGAGCAGCATATCGCCTGGGCCGAATATTGCAGGATGATGCAATTGCTGGCGCTCGACATTCCCACTTATCAAACCGAACTGGATCTGCCGCAGGCGGATGACATCCGCATCAGTGATCCCGCCCCGATCATGCGCGCCGCCGGCGACACGATCGAACTCACGCGCATGACCTTTGCCTTTCCGCCCTCCGGGCCCAAAGGCGGGCCGATCTTCAACTTCCGCTCGGAAGGACGGAACGTCTCCAACAGCAAGCGCTGCATTATTCCGGCGTCGGCTTTCTTCGAATTCACGGGAAAGAAGTCTCCAAAGGCTAAGCATCGCTTCACGCTCAACGGCGCCTCGTTCATGGCGATCGCCGCCCTGTGGCGCGATGGCGAAGGCAACAAGCCCCCGACATTCGCTATGCTGACGACGGAACCCGGCCTGGACGTGGCGCCCACCCACAATCGCCAGATTGTGGTTCTGCGCCCGGATGATTGGGCGGCATGGATCCACCTCACGAAACCCGAGGTGGAGCTGTTGAAGGCCTTGCCGGCCGGTCGCTGGCGGTAGAAACCGTGCGACAAGGAAGCGACTAGCTCAGATGCCGGTGCGTTTTGCGCAAACACGAAAGATTCTTGGCGGCTTGGCTGCGGCAATTGTGGCCCCTCGAGATCGCGGCTCTCGCCAAAGCGTCTGCACCTCGTTGTCACTGATTACCGAGTGGCCCCTTCCGCCATCAGCGACGCTTGGCTCGTCGGTGCGCACGAAAGGTATCGAGCGTGAAATACGTGCCCGCCTGCCTTGGGCGGTGAGGAAGTACGTCAAAGCCGAGACTGGTCGCATGACATTGCGGATGCGCGAAGACGATGCCGAAGAGTTCGAGGCCGCCTCGAACAAGATCGCCAAGGCACTGGAAACCATCGCAGTACTCCCGGTCCTGCCGCGCGAGGCCGAAGACATCCTTGCGATCTCTTCGCGTGAGCGTCACAAGTGGCTGAAAAACGGACGGCTGCAAAGCATTGGCACCCGCACCGTGAAGATGCGCGGTCGATCCAAGGCCGTCACCTTCCACGTGTTCGATCCCAGGCACATCGAGGACATCCTTGATCGTGATCTGCCAAGCCTTTGGCGTGAAGAGGACGCGCAGCAAGTTACAGAGAACAGGCGACGTGGCGCCGGCAAGGCTGCCCTGACGCGGGCGGGAAAGGGTAGCGAGAAGGTTCGCGGTGCCGGGAATAACCCCAGAGATGACGCTCCCCGGCCCAAGTTGAAGGGCTGGAACGCGTTCGACGACGAGGGCCTGCTCCGTTAAATCCGTCTAGCCATTCGCGTCCAGAATGAGCCCTGAGCGAAAGCTAACCGGGAGCCGAAACGATCTGCAGTCGCGATTGCACGTCCTGAACCAATCCATGCTCAAGGAGTTCTTCAAGCCGACAACCGCCCATTTTTGAGGATGGCAGATTCGACAACTTCGTGCTTGAAATGTTGGAAACCGAGGGCGGGCCTATAAGGCTTCGGCATGGCGGATCTGGGCCGCCTCTGCTTCTGATCCATGGCCATCCTCGCACGCATATGACTTGGGGCCAGGTCGCGGACTTGCTGTCAGCAGATTTCTCCACGACCATACCCCAATCGCTACCCGGCAGGAAAAATCATGGCTGTTTCCTATAGAAAGAATCGCTTGCCACGGTGGTGCAGGAAGTCGGCGAGGTGGATTAGGTCCTGACCGACAAATGGTGCTACATGGGCGATGAAGAATGCCCGCCCAGCGTACGTTGTCTACGCACCACCGCTGATCGGCCTTCCGTTCCTGGCTGTGATACTGGCTCTGGATGACATCGCAACGCCCTTTGACACCGCCGATGAAGCGGCCGCCCACAACAAGGTGATGGCGGTTACAGGTGCGATACGGCAAAGCGGACTTGATAATCACAAATAGGAGAACCCGTCCATGAAACTGCTACGCATCACACCGATTGTCATTCTTGCCTGTGCCTTTGCCCTTGCGGCCTGCGCCAACACCGTCCGAGGCGTCGGCCGGGACGTCAAGGCAACGGCCAACGCAGTCGACGACACGGTCAACAAACCATGATGCAGAGGACCGTCACGGTTATCGAGAAGACAACGGGCCGCGTGATCGGAGCGCTGCCGATCGATCTTGCGCAGCAGGATCACGAGGCCTCCGATGATCAGTATTTCACCAAGGCGTTCGAAGCCGCCATGGACAGTGGCCTCATTCGTGAGGCCGACAAGCATGCGGTTGAATTCCGGCTTGAATAAAGTCGACGATGCAACGGCTTTCTGTCGCGTATCCGCGCATTGTGGTTTGCATGGTTTTGCACCTCAGCCATCCAGCAGGGGTGAATCAACACACCGTCCAGTCCAACTATCCCTAGGACAGCCCGTTGCGGCTATGAATGGGAGCGGCCGGTTTTGGCCCGGAGGTGAAGCAGCAGCCGCTGCTCAAAGCCACTCAGTAGAGCAAATCGGCGTATTGGTAGGCGAACACCCTCCCGTTGCTCTCATCGGTCACCTCAAGAAAGTAGTTTCCGGATCGGTTAGCGTCACGGGCATTTTCGTTGCCTGTGCGGCGGCGCAATAGGATGTCGGGGCCCCAGCTCGGTATTCCGCTATCACCTGGCCCGCAGGATATTCTCGGATTTGATACCCCACGGTCAGCCCCAGGGTCCGAATCGTCCATTAGGGATGCCTAACATTTCCCTTTTGGCGAGGCGGGGTGTACTTTAGGTACCGCTGGGTGATCCTAGCGACCTACACTGCCCGCTGCCGAGAGGTGGCGGGCCTTTTTGTTTATGTGTGGAACGCCGAATTCCAATGGGAGTTGGAATGCTGTCACCGTCCTTCCGTGGAGGCGATGATGGCCATGGACGTACAGCCGTGGTCGGCCCGCTCTCTGCTTCCTCACTGGGCGGGCCATCTCGCGGGTCGCTCACCGGCAATGACCTGGTGCACCATGCCGTCGACCTCAATACGCAAGTTCGAATACGACCCGGAAACCAGGGTTCTCTCAGTGTGGTTTGTAGCGAGTGGCAGGCAGTACGACTTTCTGGATGTACCGCCGGAGATCGTCGCCGATTTCAAATCTGCCTTTGCCAAGGGCCGCTATTTCAATGATCGGATCCGCAACCAGTTCGCGTTCCGGACCGTGGCAAGCTCCGGTTCCAGCGGTTCATGCTGAGGCAGATTGTGCCAAGCGACCTGGCGGAAATCGCGCATGTCGAACGGCTGGCCGCAGACCGGACAGGTCATGAAATTGTCGCGCTCGTCGGCAGGCTCGCCGCCGTGCTGCGTGCCGGGAATCGGCGGTCCAAGGTCGGATAGCTTCGTCATAACCATCAAACATTCAATTCGTCTAAAATGGTCCGGAACCATTTTAGCGAGCGCTAATTGAATCGCACTATGCGAGTCAGCGCATGCGTCTGAAGTTCATCAAGCCCATGGAGCCCGAGCTGGTCGAGACGCCACCGCAGGGCGACGAATGGCTCCATGAGATCAAGTTCGACGGGTATCGGACCCAAATCATCAAGGATGAAAACGGGATCCGGCTGTTCACCAAGAACGGTTACGACTGGACCGGCCGCTATATCGAACTTGCCGGAGAGGCGGAGGCGATCGAGGCGGAAAGTTTCATCATCGACGGCGAGACAATCACGGTCAACGAGGCCGGCCTGTCCGACTTCCAGGCCCTGCAGTCAGCCGTCACCCGTCGTAAGCCGTCGCGCGATCTGTATTTGGTGGCATTCGACCTCCTGCACCTGAACGGGCATGATTTGCGCAACATGCCGGTGGAAGACCGCCGCCAGATCCTGCAGGAACTGATTCCAGCCGTCGGCCGCATTCAGGTCAGCAAAGCCATGCCCGGCACCGGTGACGCGGTTTATCACCTGGTCGACAGGGCGGGGTTGGAGGGCATGGTCTCGAAGCGCAAGGACAGCGTCTATCGCAGCGGGCCGACGATGAACTGGCGAAAGATCAAATGCTATGCCGAAAAGGAAATGGACATTATTGGCGTGCAGCGCGAGGCTGGAAAGCCCGCAATGGTGCTCATGGCCGACAAGGGCCGCTATGCCGGCGGCGCTTTCGTTGCGTTTAAAGCTGACAAGCGCCAGCGACTTTGGGATCGCGTGCAAGGGAAGGTCGGCGGACCAGTGCCTATCGGTCTCAAGAAAGAAAAGGCCGAATGGCTTAAGCCTGGTCTGGTCGGTCGCGTGCGGTTCCTGAAGGGCGAGGAAAGGCTCCGCCACGCCAAGCTGCTGGACTACCGTGAGGAATAAGCTTGCGACAAGGTGCTGCCCATGACGCGGAACAGAACCGTGTGCCTGGCGTTGTGCGGAAGTCGACGTCTAGGAGAAACGGCATGGTGGCGCCACGCGCGGTCTGGAAGGGTTTTCTGAGGGTCGGTTCCGTGTCGTGCGGGGTCAAGATAGTGGGTGCCACCAGCGAGGCATCGAAAATCCACTTCAAGATTTTGAACCGCAGCGACGGTTTACCCGTGAAGAGTGCCTATGTCGACGAAGGCACCGGCGATGTTGTCGAAGCCGAGGATCAGATCAAAGGCTATGAGGCGGACAAGGGCGATTTCATCCACGTCGAGCCGGACGAGATCAAGAAACTGAAACTGACGTCCCAGCATACGCTTGATGTCGATTCCTTTGTTCCGGTTGCCGAGATCGACACGCGCTATCTCGAAAAGCCCTACTACTTGATCCCGGCAGATGGCGCTTCCCTTGAGGCCTTTGCCGTCCTGCGCGATGCGATGGCCAAGAAGCGCGTCGCGGCACGTTCCTGCGTCGTACTCTATCAGCGCGGCCGCGAAGTATTGATACAGCCGTTTGAAAAAGGAATGCTGCTGACCGAGTTGCGCACCCACAATGAGATGACATCGGAAGACACCGTCTTTAATGACGTGAGAAGCCCAAAATACGATTCGGATTTGCTCGAAATCGCGGGCCTCCTTATCGACAAGAAGGTGACGAAGTTTGATCCCTCGAAATTCGAGGACACCTATGAAGATGCGTTGATTGCCATGATCGACGCCAAGCGAAAGGGCAAAAAGCCTCCGAAACCGGCGCCAAAGCCTCAGGAGAACGTGGTCGAGCTGGCCTCGGTTCTTCGAAAGAGCCTCGCCAAGGAAGGCATCGGCCAAGACCGGCCAAAGGCCAAGAGCCGCAAATCGGCATAGTTAAAGATAGCATCCCACCATCACCGCGCATCACCCAGTAGTTTTAGCGCGCTCGCGCGTTTCCGGCGTCAGGCCTTCGGCCAATCTCACCGGCTCGTCGCACTGCGACGCTGCGGCAATCGGGAGGAAAGACCACCCGACGCGACAAATCGCGGAGGGCCGGATTGCCGTTGTGCCCGTAGCTACAGGTCTCGTCGTTTGGTCACTCCTTGTGACCAACTGGTCGGCGTGGTCACCGTCACCCAAAAAATGATCGTGCCGACCTGGCCATGGATCGATGCCATGTGAGATTGCGTTCATTGGATGTTCGTTGCTTTAGTCAATCGCAATGTAGCGTTGAGCGGAAACGAAGTGGGCCCGCCACTGAGGACACAAACGGCGGCGGGCCCTGCTTTGAGACCTGGCCCGGGAGCCAAGCTGCAGACCCAATTTCGATTTCAGAGAGAGGTTCCAGGCCTGCAGAAAAACTTAACGCTTGCTTGCATTGCATACGCCCGCAACCGGGTCTCGGAACCGGAGGCTGGCCCTCGCACCAGAGCTTGGTCCTTTCAAGGAGGGAGTCGTCCTCACCAAGCACATCCCGACCTTCGACTGCAGATGCGTGTTCCTCAGATCAGTGCAAAATTTATGGCCCTGGGGTAAAAATGCTCGTGCGAGCAGCAGGGATCTAGAGCGGCGCTTTCCTCGCGCCCACGACGGTCGGCCACGGCGCTCGATGGCCTCGGCTATCTCGATCGAAGTCCAACCCGCTGCCATGACTTCCAAAGGTCCATTCGGTGACCTGCTGGCTATCGTGTCGCGGTCAGGATATTCGTCCTAGTCGGTCGCGCCTTTGGGCTTCGTCTCGGACGTAGCTCCGTCGAGGAGACAACCCGGTGAGAGGTCACGTCGAGCAGATGCAGGCACTCAGTCAATTCTTGCCGGGCGATTGGTCTTGGATGCTTCCACGTCCAGCTGGGCGCGACTGGCGTGAAGCAAGGCCGCGATCAAATTTTGGTCGGCTGACTTTTTCCCGGTGTATAGGCACACAAGCTCGCGGGCCTGGACCATCGAATCGGATTCCGGGCTCTCCCTGATGGCTGACGTAAGAGCCCGGGAGAGGATGTCGAAATCCAACAACGAAATAACCGGTCGGCTTCCTTTCATGGCCAAATCCATCCTGTTGGTCTGCAGGCAATACTCGAAAGGTCGACATGACAAGAATCGGCATCACCCGTTCCTTCACGCGCTCAACTTCAGAAGCTCTCGGAACATTTCGCCGAGCCCAGCGGCGGGGCGTGGATAACAGCGGTGCAGCGCCACCGCAATTACAAAGGTTAATTCGGCTACGCATCGAGCATCGGATGGTTTGGGACTGATTGTTCGCAAATCGCAGCTATAAATCAAATCTTCAGGGTAAGTTGACATGCTTGCCCACCGCCGACCGCCTATGGCTTGGATAGATATTCAGGAGAAAGCAGCGTAGGGCCTATCGACTTGTCAGATCTGATGCCCCCCGATGTGCAGGATGATCCTGCCCTAGCCGCTGAGGTCGACCGGCTTCTGGCGCGCCGTACGCGCGAAATCAGCCTGGGTGGCGAGATCGAACGCCTATTTCGAGCAC
>NZ_RZPF01000283.1:0-7484 GCF_004022735.1 Mesorhizobium sp. M7A.F.Ca.AU.001.01.1.1 | reverse complement strand
CGCGGCCGCCTTCGGCAAGGATCCGCCCGCCGCCTTTATCGAGGACGCGGTGGCGATCATCGGCGGCCTGCTGATCGTAGCGGCGGTGGCATGACGACGAAAATCTTCGACGCCATCATCATCGGTGCCGGACAGGCTGGCCCTCCGCTGGCCGGGCGGCTGACGGCCGCCGGCATGAGCGTCGCGCTGATCGAGCGCAAGCTGGTCGGCGGCACCTGCGTCAACACCGGCTGCATGCCGACCAAGACCATGGTCGCCAGCGCCTATGCCGCGCATCTGGCGCGCCGCGCCGCCGACTATGGCGTGACGCTCTCCGGGCCGGTCGGCGTGGATTACAAGGTGATCAAGGCGCGCAAGGACAAGGTCACAAACGACGCTCGCGGCAATCTCGAGACCTGGATTGCCGGCATGGACAAGTGCACCCTCTATCGCGGCCATGCGCGTTTCGAATCCGCCAACACGGTGCGCGTCGGCGACGATCTGCTGACCGCCGAAAAGATCTTCCTCAACACCGGCGGCCGCGCCTCGGTGCCCGACCTTCCCGGCATCCACGACATCGACTATCTGACCAACTCGTCGATGATGGATCTCGACGTGCTGCCGCGCCATCTCGTCGTCGTCGGCGGCAGCTACATCTCGCTCGAATTCGCTCAGATGTTCCGCCGCTTCGGCGCGGAAGTCACCGTCGTCGAGAAGAGCCCGCGCCTGACCGGCCGCGAGGACGAGGATGTCTCCGCCGCCATCCTGTCGATCCTCGAAAACGAAGGCATCGCGGTCCATGTCGGCGCCGACGACATTGCCTTCGCCAGACAGGGTGACGACATCGCCGTGACCTTCTCCGCCGGCAAGCCACCGGCGGTCGGCTCGCATGTGCTGCTGGCGCTGGGGCGCACGCCCAACACCGACGATCTCGGCCTGGAAAGGGCCGGCGTCGAGGTCGACAAGCGCGGTTTTGTCACCGTCGACGACCAGCTGCGCACCAGCGTGCCCGGCATCTGGGCGATGGGCGACTGCAACGGCAGGGGCGCCTTCACCCACACCTCCTACAACGACTACGAGATCGTCGCCGCCAATTTGCTCGACAACGATCCGCGGAGGGTCAGCGACCGGATCGAAGCCTATGCGCTCTACATCGACCCGCCGCTTGGCCGCTGCGGCATGACCGAGGCCGCAGTGAAGAAATCCGGCCGTCGCGCGCTGGTCGGCCAGCGGCCGATGACCCGCGTCGGCCGCGCTATCGAAAAGGGCGAGACGCAGGGTTTCATGAAAATCCTGGTCGATGCCGACACCAGGGAGATCCTCGGCTGCTCGGTGCTCGGCCCCGGCGGCGACGAGGCTATCCATTGTGTGCTCGACCTGATGTACGCCAAGGCGCCCGTCGACACGCTGGCGCGTGCCGTGCACATCCATCCCAATGTTTCGGAGTTGCTGCCCACCATTGCCCAGGAGCTGAAGCCGCTGGCGTGACAGCCCGTTGAAGACCCATTTTAAAGCTCTTCCTTTTCTGCATCGCTGCAATGCAGCAATGCAGCTTGCGCACGGTGGCGTGCTTCGCGCAGTCTGGAATTGAACCGATTCAGTCTGGACGCACCATGCCCTTGCCGATCCTTGCGCTTGCCATTGCGTCCTTCTGCATCGGCACCACCGAATTCGTCATCATGGGCTTGCTGCCTGAGGTCGCCGCCGACCTCGGCGTGTCGATCCCCGCGGCGGGCCTGCTGGTTACCGGATATGCGCTGGGCGTCGTCTTCGGCGCCCCGATCGTCGCCATGGCCACTGCGCATTTGCCGCGCAAGCCGGTGCTGGTCGGGCTGGCCGTGCTGTTCGTCGTCGGCAATCTGTTTTGCGCCATCTCGCCCAACTACTGGACGCTGATGGCCGCGCGTGTCTTCACCGCTTTCGGCCACGGCGCCTTCTTCGGCATCGGCTCGGTCGTTGCCGCCAGCCTGGTGCCGCGCAACAAGCGCGCCAGCGCTATCGCGCTGATGTTCGCCGGGCTGACGCTGTCCAACATCCTGGGTGTTCCCGCCGGAACCGCACTTGGCGAAGCGTTCGGCTGGCGCTCCACCTTCGTTGCCGTGGTCGGTATCGGCCTGATCTCGGTGGCAGCGATCGCCTGGTTGGTGCCGTCCGATGTCGCCGAGCCAAGCGGTGGCGGCCTGCGCGGCGAGCTGCGCGTGCTGGGCAAGCTGCAGGTCTGGCTGGCCATGCTGATCGCGGCGCTGACCTCCGCAAGCCTGTTCACCGTCTTCACCTACATCAAACCCTACCTCACCGAGGTATCGGGCTTGTCGACCTCGGCAGTCACGTGGGTTCTGCTGCTGTTCGGCGCGGGCATGACCATCGGCAACATTATCGGCGGCAGACTGGCCGACTGGAAACTGATGCCGACAGTGATCGGCACCCTGCTGCTGATGGCCCTGCTTTTCGTTGGATTCAGGCAGTTCGGCGCAATCGCCAGCGTTGCCATCGGCATCGTCTTCCTGTGGGGCCTGCTCATCTTCGTCGTCGTGCCGCCGTTGCAGATCCGGGTCGTCGAGGCGGCCTCCGAGGGACCGAACCTCGCCGCCACGCTGAACCAGGGCGCCTTCAATATCGGCAATGCCAGCGGCGCCTGGATAGGCGGCGTGGCCCTGTCCGCCGGTGTTTCCTATGCCAATTTGCCGCTGGTCGGCGCAGCACTCGCTGTTTTGGCGGTCACCGCCGCTGTGCTGTCGCAGGCGCTGGACCGGCGCGCGCCGGTCATCCCGCTTCCGGCTGAATAGTCTCTTGCGCCCATAGCGCGGCAGGCTGGACCAATCGACATCGGCGCCTTCAAATCGCATGTCTCTCGCTCCTGATGGAGGAAGTCATGCAGAAATCGATCGAACGCATCGCCGGCGAAAGCGAAGGGGTTTCCTACGAATTCCCGCTGTTCCGCTTCACTGGTTCCGACAAGGCTGCTCCTTCGGCCTATCTGCAGGCGGCACTCCATGCCGGCGAGTTGCCGGGTGTCGTCGCCATCGACGCGCTGATGCCGATGCTCAACAAGGCTGAAGCCGAAGGCCGCATCAAGGGCAATCTCACCATCGTGCCCTGGGCCAATCCGATCGGCCGGGCGCAATATCATTTCGGCGAGCATCAGGGCCGCTTCCATCTCGGCACGCGCACCAATTTCAACCGCGGCTTTCCGCTGCTCGCGGCGCCCGACACAGCGCTCTTGCCCGACACCACCCTTGGCAGCGTCGACCAGCGGCTGAAGACGCGGCTGGTGCAGCTCTCGCTCGGCCACGACATCGTGCTCGACCTGCACTGCGATGACGAGGGCCTCGCCTATCTCTACGTCCACACAAGCCTGTGGCCTGATATGGCCGATTGCGCCGCGGCCATGGGCGTCGACGCGGTCGTGCTGTGGAGCGAAGACACCGACGGCACCTTCGAGGGCGCCTCGATCATGCCCTATCAGAACGTCCCCGCCGATGTGGCCAAGCTCGACCGTCGCGTCGCCACCACCGTCGAATATCGCGGCATCCTCGATGTCGATGGTGCTTTGGCCGCCGCCGACGCCGACGGCCTCTACCGGCTGCTGGTGGCGCGCGGCGTGATCGCCGACAGCGCCCTGCCCGCGCCGGGTCCTTTCACCGGCTTCGTGGCGCCATTGGAAAACATCGACATGATGCCGGCGCCACGGGCCGGTGCCGTGCTCTACGACGTGAAGCCCGGCGACCGCGTCGCCAAGGGCGCGCGCCTCGCCACCATCGTCCATGCACCGGGTGAAACCGATGGCCGCACCGAAGTGTTCGCGCCGCAGGACGGCATCATCCTGACCCGCCGCTCGCGCCGCATCATCCGCGCCGGCGAAGATCTTCTGAAGCTGGTCGGCGACAGGAAGAGCACTGATGCCCGGTCGGGAACGCTGGAGGACTGACTTAGCCCGAAATAGCCAGTCGCGCTTTCGCCTCCAGCCATTCCGCCATCTGCCGGTAAGGCACCGGGCCGTGACTGATGCGGGCGACACCCAGTTCCGCCAGCCGCTGGCGCGGCGGCACATGCGCCAGCGCAATGATGTTGACCGGCAACGCAATTGCCTTGCAGAGCGTCTCGATCAGGCCTTCGTCGCCAAGGCCCGGCGCAAAGAAGCCGTGCGCGCCGGCTTTTTCGAAGGCCTGTGCGCGCTCGATGGCCTGGTCGAGCAGAAGGTCATCATGCGCATCCGGTTTCGCCTTGAGGAAGATGTCGGTTCGAGCGTTGATGAATGCCGGTATGCCGGAAGCCTTGACGGCCGCCGCCGCGGCTTCGATGCGCTTTGCCTGCACGGAAATGTCATGCAGGCCGCTGCCACCGACAATCTGATCCTCGAAATTGAAACCGATAGCGCCGGCCCGCAGCGCCAACGTCACCGTGCGAGCGACGATTTCCGGGTCAACGCCGTAGCCGCCCTCGAGGTCCATGGTCACCGGCAGGTCGACCGACCCGACGATGCGCTTGATGTTGTCGAGCGCCAGTTCCAGCGGGATTTTCTCGCCATCGGCGTAGCCGAACGCGGCCGCGACCGGCCAGCTTCCGGTGGCGATCGCCTTGGCACCCGCTTTCTCGATGATCTTGGCCGAACCCGGATCCCAGGCATTGTAGAGGACGACCGGGTTGCCCTTGACGTGGAGGGAATGAAACGTCCGCGCACGCTCGATCTGCTCGGTCATGGTTATTTTCCCGTCTTCCTGCTGTTGGATGAGCACTCTAAGCGGCACTGTCGGCTCTGGCGATGTGCCATGAGCCTGAGAAGCGGCGGCCAACGAACAGACTTTCAAACCTGTTGCGCATCCTTCTTTTCGCAGCTATGGATTTCGCCATGAATATGCGTTCGATCAAGACCATTTGGTGGTGGGCCTGCTGACAGCGGCCTGTTCGAACACGTGCGCGTGAATAGAGAGGGTGGCCGCAACGGAAAGTCCGGGCGGCCATTTGTTTTTTCCAAGCCATTCCCGGGTCCGTTGCCCCAAGAAGCTGATGGAGACGGCAATGACGATGAAGGTTCTGGAAAACGGCGCGGAAAGTTTCGTGACCGCGGGTGGCATCACCATCACCCGCGCGCGCCACGACCGGCCGTATGCGGGCGCGATCGACGCTTACGTCGACGGCCTGAATTCGCGCCGCGGCGCGGTGTTTTCCTCAAACTATGAATATCCCGGCCGCTACACGCGCTGGGACACCGCCATCATCGACCCGCCTCTGGTTATCTCCGCGCGCGGCCGCGCCATGCGTGTCGAGGCCCTCAACGGCCGTGGCGAGGTGTTGTTGCCGGTCATCGGCAAGGCGCTGGGTAGCCTGGCCGATATCACCATCGCCGAGACATCGAAAAGGCTCATCCGTCTCGACGTCGCCAAGCCCGGCCGTGTCTTCACGGAAGAAGAGCGCAGCCGCGTTCCTTCGGTGTTCACGGTGCTGCGCGCCATCACCGCTCTGTTCAAGACCGAGGAAGACGCCAATCTAGGTCTCTACGGCGCTTTCGGCTACGATCTCGCCTTCCAGTTCGACCCGGTAGACTACAAGCTCGAACGCAAGCCAAGCCAGCGCGACCTGGTGCTGTTCCTGCCTGACGAGATCCTGGTCGTCGACCATTATTCGGCCAAGGCATGGACCGACCGCTACGACTATGCCGGCGAGGGTTTTTCGACCGAAGGGCTGCCGCGCGACGAAATCTCCGAGCCGTTCAAGAGCCCCGACCGCATCCCGCCGCGCGGCGACCATGAACCCGGAGAATACGCCGACCTGGTGCGCAAGGCGATGGATTCGTTCAAGCGCGGCGACCTGTTCGAGGTCGTGCCGGGCCAGATGTTCTACGAGCGCTGCGAGACGCAGCCGTCCGAGATTTCGCGCAAGCTGAAGGCCATCAATCCGTCGCCCTATTCCTTCTTCATCAATCTGGGCGAAGGTGAATATCTGATCGGCGCCTCGCCCGAAATGTTCGTGCGCGTCAACGGCCGCCGCGTCGAGACCTGCCCGATCTCGGGCACCATCAAGCGCGGCGACGACGCAATTTCCGACTCAGAGCAGATCCTGAAACTGCTCAACTCGAAGAAAGACGAATCCGAGCTGACCATGTGCTCGGACGTCGACCGCAACGACAAGTCGCGGGTCTGCGAGCCGGGTTCGGTGCGCGTTATCGGCCGGCGCCAGATCGAGATGTATTCGCGCCTGATCCATACGGTCGACCACATCGAAGGCAGGCTGCGCGAAGGCATGGATGCCTTCGATGCCTTCCTGTCGCATGCCTGGGCGGTCACCGTCACCGGCGCGCCGAAGCTATGGGCCATGCGCTTTATCGAGCAGAACGAGAAGAGCCCGCGCGCCTGGTATGGCGGCGCGATCGGCATGGTCAATTTCAACGGCGACATGAACACCGGCCTGACGCTCCGCACCATCCGTATCAAGGACGGCATTGCCGAAGTGCGCGCCGGCGCCACATTGCTGTTCGACAGCATTCCCGAGGAAGAAGAAGCCGAAACCGAACTGAAGGCATCCGCCATGCTCTCCGCCATCCGCGACGCCAAGACAGGCAATTCCGCCAGCACCGAGCGCACCACCGCGCGCGTCGGCGACGGCGTCAACATCCTGCTGGTCGACCACGAGGACAGTTTCGTCCACACGCTGGCCAATTATTTTCGCCAGACCGGCGCCAACGTCTCGACCGTTCGCTCGCCGGTGCATGAGGAAGTCTTCGACCGGCTGAAACCCGACCTCGTCGTGCTGTCGCCCGGCCCCGGCACGCCGAAGGACTTCGATTGCGCCGCAACCATCAAGAAGGCGCGCGCCCGCGAACTGCCGATCTTCGGCGTCTGCCTTGGCCTGCAGGCATTGGCCGAGGCCTATGGCGGCGAACTGCGGCAGCTGCACATACCGATGCACGGCAAGCCGTCGCGCATCCGCGTCTCCAAGCCCGGCATCATCTTCTCCGGCCTGCCCAAGGAAGTCACCGTCGGCCGCTACCACTCGATCTTTGCCGATCCGGTGCGGCTGCCCGACGATTTCATCGTCACGGCCGAGACCGAGGACGGCGTCATCATGGCCTTCGAGCACCGCAAGGAGCCGATCGCCGCAGTGCAATTCCACCCGGAATCGATCATGACGCTCGGGCACAATGCCGGCATGCGCATCATCGAGAACATCGTCGCCCACCTGCCGCGCAAGGCCAAGGAAAAGGCCGCCTGACGATCATGGCCGAAGCCGAGAACACGATGGCGATCGCGGCCAAGGCGGCCGCGAAGCGCAAGGTCGCGAACCTCGCCTTCTGGTCGATTATCGTCGCCTTTGTCGTGCTCGCGCTGAAAGCTGCCGCCTGGTACGTCACCGGCTCAGTCGCACTCTATTCGGACGCACTGGAATCGATCGTCAACGTCATCGCCTCGGTCGCCGCCTTCTGGGCGATCCAGATCAGCCACAAGCCGGCCGACCAGGATCATCCCTTCGGCCATCACAAGGCCGAGTATTTCTCGGCAGTGCTGGAA
>NZ_RZPF01000282.1:0-7494 GCF_004022735.1 Mesorhizobium sp. M7A.F.Ca.AU.001.01.1.1 | reverse complement strand
ATACCGAGGGAAAGAGCGCCGGCGACCAGTGCCAGGCTGGACAGGTCGATGCCCGCCGCCGAGATGCCGACCAGTGCCGCCAGCGCGACGCCGGCATAGCCGACCGCCAGCCTGATCGAGTTGCGCACGCCGGTATCGACCTTGCCACGCGCCATGACCGAGCCGTCGAGCCAGCCCTGGAACCACCGCGTCAGGAAATAGCCTATGACGAAGACGACGATGCCGGAGAGGATGCCGGTGACCGAGATCGTCACCGAGCCGATGTTGATCCCGGTTGCGAGCTTGTAGGCCCAAGCCTGGATATCGCCGGGCTGGAAACCCCACATCAGCAGGATCAGCGGCAGGAACACCAGCACGATCATCACATTGATGGCAACGCTGACGACAAGGCCGAGCTGGTCGAGGGCCGTATCCTCGTAGCTGGAATTGGCCGACAGCCAGCGCCCGACGGAGGTGTTGGCGAAAGCACCCTCCTCGCCGATCGCCTGCGCCGACAGGAAGCCGATATAGGCGGTGATCAAGGCTGTGCCGGTGACGACGACCTGCAGCGAAACGAACAGCGCAAGGCCGATATAGCCGAGCAAGGCGGCTATGATGGTGAATAGGCCAAGGCCCAGCGACAGGTAGCGCAGCCATGCCGGCCAGGGCCGCCAGCTTCCGTCGCGCGCCTTGAACGGCCTCAGCATCGCCATCAGGATCAGGATGATGCCGACGATGATGGTGGCGACAAAACTGCGGGCGATGGTCAGCGACAGCGGCGAACCCATCTTGTCGTTGATCACCGACAGGAAGGTGTTGACGCTGATGACCACGGCCATGGCGGTGGCCAGGCGCACCAGCCAGCGCGCCGGCCCGGTTTCGACCGGGATCAGGCGCCAGTTCGGCAGCCGCGGTTCCAGCGCCGCATTGGTCAGCCGGTTGACGCAGAACACCACGCCGATGACGGTCGCCAGCGCGTTGAGGAAGAGCCCAATGTCGCCGCGCAACACATTGTAATAATTGAAAAAGAAAATCGTCGATCCAAGAAAGGCGGCAACCGCCAGCGTCGGCAGCAAGGTCGACCAGAAGGCCACCGAAAGGCGGCTGAGATAGGATGGGTCCTCATTGGTGGGGTCGGCTTCGAACACCCGCCCGAACAGACGCCTGCCGCCAACCAGCAGCACCAGCGCCAGCCCGAGCGCCACGAAGGTTGCCGCCAGGATCGCCTGGAACTTGAACTTGAAGGCAAAGCTCAACCAGGACGACACCGCCTTGTAGAGATTGCCGAACTCGTCGCGGGCGTCGGAAAACACCTGCGGGCTCAGCGCATCCGACAGCACGTAGCGCTTGGTCAAAAGATTGCGGAACAGCTCGCTGCGCATATTGCCGATCTTGTCGATCAGCCCGCTGATGCGGATCGACAGGTTCTGTGCGCTGGCAACGACCGCGTTGATCTCGGCCTTTTCCGATGCAAGCGCCTGACGCTCGCCCGTCACGATGTCGGGCTCCTGCGGCTGGCCCGCCGCCGGTGGAGGACCCAGCACCTCGATGCGATTGTTGATCTCGGTGAGCCGCGAGCGGAATACCAGCGCACTGGTGAGTGCCGCCCGCGACAGGTCCTCCAGCTGCAGACGGATCTCCACGAGTGAGGCATCGTCCTCACCGTCCTGCTGTATCTTCTTCTCGAGATCGTCCGTCTTGGCCGTTAGATCCTGGATGACCTTTTGCTGATCGGTGACCAAACCGGCCGAGCCCTGGCCGAGCGCTTGCGCCATCGCCTCAAACGAAAGCGGCGCCGAAACGACCAGCGTGAGTACCAGGATGAGACGAAGCAATCGGAAAAGCATGATTTGTTGGCGACTCATCGGCGGCAAAGGCAATTTGAAAGCCTGTCCTTGATAAAGACGGCCCTATCATGGGGCAAGCCGTCGTATCGCGAGCCCATCCGATCATTGGCCCCAACCGATCACTCACGCCGAGTGATCCCATCCCGGGCGTCGGCCAGTCGAAAGGCGATGGCGCAATATTGGCTTTGCGGATGCGGCCTGCTCTATAGTCTGCCGCATCGCCCGAACCGGATGACATCAATGGCAGAGTACTCGGCCTTTTCGCTGCTCGCGAACGCGCTCAAGGGAAACAAGGATTGGAAGCCGGCATGGCGCAAGCCTGACCCGAAGGCGTCCTATGACGTCATCATCATCGGTGGCGGCGGTCATGGGCTGGCGACCGCCTATTATCTTGCCAAGGAACACGGCATCACCAATGTCGCCGTTGTGGAAAAGGGCTGGCTCGGTTCCGGCAATGTCGGCCGCAACACCACGGCCGTGCGCTCGAATTATCTGCTGCCTGCCAACACCCGCTTCTACGAACACTCGATGAAGCTGTGGGAGAACCTGTCGCACGAGCTCAACTACAATGTCATGTTCTCGCAGCGCGGCTGCCTGAACCTGGCGCACACGCCGGCCCAGTTCGACGACTATGCAAGGCGCGGCAACGCCATGCGCCATCTCGGCGTCGATGCCGAACTGATGACGAAGGCTGAGATCAAACGCCTGATTCCGGCGCTCGATATCTCCGACAGCGCTCGCTTCCCGGTGGTCGGCGGCCTGATGCAGCGCCGCGCCGGCACCGCCCGCCACGATGCGGTGGCCTGGGGCTATGCGCGCGGCGCCGACAGGCGCGGCGTCGACATCATCGAAAATTGCGAGGTCACCGGCTTCCTGCGCGACGGCGACCGCATATCAGGCGTCACCACTTCGCGCGGCGACATCCGCGCCAGGAAGGTGGCCGTGGCGGTCGCCGGCAGCACCGGACGCGTCATGCAGATGGCCGGCATCGAGACGATGCCGATCGAGAGCCATGTGCTGCAGGCCTTCGTCACGGAATCGCTGAAGCCCTTCATCGACACGGTCGTCACCTTCGGCATGGGCCATTTCTACATGTCGCAGTCGGACAAGGGCGGCCTCATCTATGGCGGCGACATCGACGGCTACAACAGCTACGCCCAGCGCGGCAATCTGCCTGTCGTCGACGAGGTGATGAGTGAAATGCTGGCGTTGTTTCCGGGACTCGCGCGCGTGCGCATGCTGCGCTCCTGGGGCGGTGTTTGCGATATGTCGATGGACGGCTCGCCGATCATCACCGCCGGCCCCCTGCCTGGCATGTATCTCAACTGCGGCTGGTGCTATGGCGGCTTCAAGGCGACGCCGGCTTCCGGCTGGTGCTTCGCCTGGACCATCGCCAAGGACCAGCCGCACGACCTCAACGCGCCCTTCACGCTCGACCGCTTCCACCGCGGGCTGGTGATCGACGACAAGGGCCAGGGTGCAAACCCGCGGCTGCATTAGGCAATAGGTAGAGTCCAATGTTGATCACTTGCCCCTATTGCGGCCCGCGCGACGTCATCGAGTTCACCTATCAGGGTGACGGCAATCGTGAGCGTCCCGACCCCGCCTCGCAGAATTTCGAGGCGTGGAACGCCTATGTCTATGACCGGCTGAATCCGGCCGGCGACCACAATGAGATCTGGCAACATTCCGGCGGCTGCCGCGCGCATCTCAAGGTCGTGCGCAACACGCTGACGCATGAGATTTCCAGCGTTGCCTTTGCGCGGGGCGATCATGGGCCGGCCGCGCGCCGCAAGGCGGAGGACAAGGCATGAGCCCGCGCCGTGCCGACACCGGCGGCCGCATCGACCGGCTGAAAACCATCCGCTTCACCTTCGATGGCACGGCCTACACCGGCCATGCCGGCGACACGCTGGCGTCAGCCCTGCTGGCCAAGGGCGTCACGTTGTACGGGCGTTCGTTCAAATACCATCGCCCACGCGGCCTGCTCACCGCAGGCGTCGAGGAACCCAACGCGCTTGTGACGGTGCTGAAGGGCGAGGTTCGCGAGCCCAACATTCCAGCGACCATGGTCGAGATCCATGACGGGCTGGTTGCCATCAGCCAGAACCGCTTTCCCTCGCTTGCCTGGGACATCAACGCCGTCAACCAGCTCGGCGGCAAGATCCTGTCGGCCGGGTTCTACTACAAGACCTTCATGGGACCGGTGTTCGGCCCGCTCAAGGGCACGCGTTTCTGGATGTTCTGCGAACACTTCATCCGCCGCGCAGCCGGTCTCGGCAGTGCCGGATCGGCGAAAGACCCGGCCCGCTACGAACGCATGAACGCCTTTTGCGACGTGCTGGTCGTCGGCTCGGGGCCGGCCGGCCTGATGGCCACCAAGGCCGCCGCCGATCAGGGTGCGCGCGTCATGCTGGCCGATCTCGAGCCGCATTTCGGCGGTTCGGCCAACTGGTCCGAGGAAACGATCGATGGCGCGCCTGCCGCCGATTGGGCGCGGCGCACCGTCGCCCAGCTCGCAGGCCGCGACAATGTCCGGCTTCTGCCGCGCACCACGGTGTGGGGTTACTACGACAACAACACGCTTGCGGCGCTCGAACGGGTCAGCGACCACAAGGAGCACCCCGGCAAGGGCGAGCCGCGCCATCGCTATTGGGCGATCCGCGCCAAATCCGTGGGCCTGGCCACTGGTGCGTTCGAGCGGCCGCTCATCTTCCCCGGCAATGACCGGCCAGGCGTGATGCTGGCGCATGCCGCCGAGCGCTATGCCAACGAATTCGGCGTGCTGCCGGGCGAGCGGATCGCGTTGTTCACCAACAATGACAGCGCCTATCGGGCGGCTGTCGCCTTGAAGAAGGCCGGCGCCGCGGTCGTCGCCATCGCCGATGTCAGGCCGGAACTTTCGCCGGAGATGCGCAAGCTGGCCGCGGAAGCCGAGGCAGAGATCTTTGCCGGCCATGCCGTCGTCGCCACCGAAGGCGGCAAGGCGCTGTCCGGCCTCAAGCTGCAGCGCTTCGACATGGCCAATGGGGCACTCATCGGTGATGCACGCAGTATCCATGCCGATTGCCTGCTGATGTCCGGCGGCTGGTCGCCGACCATCCATCTGGCCAGCCAGGCCGGCGCCAAGGCGGAATGGAACGCCGCGCGGCAAGCTTTCCTGCCGCCAGAGCCGACACAGAGCTGGATCGGCGCAGGCGCCTTCACCGGAAGCTTCTCGACGGCCGAAGCCATCGCCGAAGGCCGCGCCGCCGGCCTCGCCGCCGCAGGCGGGCAGAGCACACCGTCCATGCTGCCGACCGTCGAAGCAGTGCCTGGCGATCCCGACCCCGCCCCGGTGTTCGAGATCAGGGCCAAGGGCAAGAGCTTTGTCGATTTCCAGCATGACGTAACGGCCGAGGACGTGCGGCTGGCTCACCGGGAAGGCTTTGTCTCGGTCGAGCATCTCAAGCGCTACACCACGCTCGGCATGGCGACCGACCAGGGCAAGAGCTCCAACGTGCCTGGCCTTGCCATCATGGCCGAGGCGCTGGGCAAGCCGATCCCCGAGGTCGGCACGACACGCTTCCGGCCGCCCTTTGCTCCGGTGTCGATCGGCTCGCTGGCTGCCGAGCGTTTTGGCGACCTGAAGCCAGAACGATTGACGCCGATGCATGACTGGCATCTGGCCAATGGCGCGACGATGTATTCCGCCGGCCTCTGGTACCGGCCGATGATCTATGGGCTTTCAGGCGAAACGGTCGAGCAGGCCTATGTGCGCGAAGCCAAGGCGACGCGCGAAAGCGCCGGCATCGTCGATGTCTCGACACTGGGTAAGATCGCGGTGCAAGGCCCTGATGCCGCCGCATTCCTCGACCGCGTCTACACCAACATGTTTTCGACGCTGGCCGTCGGCAAGGCCCGCTACGGGCTGATGCTGCGCGAGGACGGCCTCGCCTTCGACGATGGCACCACCTGGCGGCTCGGCGAGCAGGATTTTCTGATGACCACCACCACGGCCAACGCCGGCAAGGTGATGCAGCATCTGGAATATTTCCTCGACGTGATCTGGCCGGAGCTGAAAGTCCACGTCACCTCGGTGACAGACGAATGGGCAGGTGCCGCGATCGGCGGCCCGAAGGCCAGGCAGATCCTCGCCGCCTGTGTCACCGGCACGTCGGTCGACAACGCCACCTTGCCCTTCATGGGCATCGTGCGCGGCGAAATATCAGGCGTGCCGGTGATGATCTGCCGGCTGTCCTTCTCCGGTGAAATGGCCTTCGAGGTCTATTCCGGCGCCGGCCATGGCACCCATGTCTGGAAAGCGCTTGTCGAAGCCGGCAAGCCGTTCGGGCTGGTCACCTACGGTCTTGAGGCATTGGGCACCATGCGCATCGAAAAGGGCCATGTCACCGGCGCCGAGATCGACGGCCGCACCACGGCGCGCGACCTGCATCTCGACTGGATGCTGTCGAAGAAGAAGCCGTTCATCGGCTCGGCGATGATGGACCGCGAAGGCTTGATCGCATCGGACCGCCTCGAACTGGTCGGCCTGATCGCTCTCGATAACCGGCCGCTCAACGGTGGCGCCCACATCGTCGAGGAGGTTGACGAAGCCAATCCGCACGACTCCATCGGCCATATCACCGCCTGCTGCTATTCGCCGGCGCTCGGCAGACATATCGCGCTGGCGCTGGTCGAGGGCGGCAAGGCACGGCACGGCACGCGCGCCCACGTCTCCGATCCCTTGCGCAACCGGTTCGGACCGGTCGAGATCGTCTCCAACCACTTCTTCGATCCGGACGGGAGCCGCATGCATGGTTGAGCACCAATCCCCGCTTGAGCCGGAATTTCACGTCGGCTCGCACGGCAATTTCGAGCATGGCGTCGAGATCATCCTGACCGAGACGAGGCCGGGCTCGATCGTGCAACTCGCCGCCTGGCCCGGCGAGGAGAAGAGGCTGATCGCAGCCATCCGCACCGTCACCGGGCTGGCGCTTCCCGATGGCGCCGGCGGCGGAGTGAGCGACGGGGTCAAGTCAGTGTTCGGCTTCGCGCCGGGAAAGTTCACCGTTGCCGACGAGGCCGAAGGGCTGGCCGCTGCCTTTGCCAAGGTGGTGACCTCGGCCATCGGCACGGTGACCGATCTCTCGCACGGCCGCACCGCCATCCGCATTGCCGGGCCGAAGGCCGAATGGGTGCTGGCGAAATTCTTCGCCATCGACTTTTCGCTGCCGGCCTTTCCCAATGGCGCCGGCCGCTCGACCGCTCATCACGACGTCTTCGCCCAGATCCAGCGCACCGGCGCCGACCAGTTCGACATCTATGTCTTCCGCTCGTTTGCACGCTCGTTCTGGAAGGCGCTCTGCCACGCCAGCGAGGAAGTCGGCTACGAGGTGCAATAGGCGG
Organism: Mesorhizobium sp. M7A.F.Ca.AU.001.01.1.1; assembly: GCF_004022735.1. NCBI lineage: Bacteria > Pseudomonadati > Pseudomonadota > Alphaproteobacteria > Hyphomicrobiales > Phyllobacteriaceae > Mesorhizobium > Mesorhizobium sp. M7A.F.Ca.AU.001.01.1.1. Next base: position 280 of record NZ_RZPF01000282.1, on the reverse strand, counting down.
CGCCGAAAGGTCGCATCGCTCCTGCTTCTGGCATCAACGCCAGCCGTTTCTGCCGCTAGAGACTCAGGCCGCAGGCGCCCATGGTGCGAAAATGCGGCCGCCCAACCGGCCCAGGGATATGAAATCCCTTCTTCAAGAGTCGGCACATTCGTTTGGTTCGAACATCTCCATGACCGCAGAACTATCCGCCGGCGCCACGGATCGCGCCGATGTGCCGGCCAGAGCCTTGCTCCTGCTGCCGCTGACGGTCGCCTGCGGCGTGTTCATGACCAGCCTCGAC
>NZ_RZPF01000281.1:0-7511 GCF_004022735.1 Mesorhizobium sp. M7A.F.Ca.AU.001.01.1.1 | reverse complement strand
ACCGCATGCCGTGCGAAATCGCGCCAGCCCTCAGGCTCGGGCGCAATGCCGTTGATGGCATAGGCGTTCTCGAGAATGTGCTCGAACGAACCGAACTCTTTCAGCCAGTCGGCCTTGCTCCAGTCCTTGCCGTCGAAATGGCCGCAGCCATGGCTGGCGATGTCGTGGCCCTCATGCGCGGCAAGCCCGATCTGCTCGAGCCGGTCGGTGACTTCCTGTTTCGAGGCGGCAAAGCCGATATTGGATTTCCCGGCGCTTCTGCCGGGTGCGGTGTATTCCTTGCGTGTTTCCGTCGACAGCAGGAAGACGCAGGACAGAAAATAGGTGAAATGTGCCCCGGTGCGCTCAGCCAGTGCTCGACTGCGCTTCCACTGCGAAATGTCGCGGGCGCTGTCGAACGAGATGATGACGACCTGCTTGGGCTTTGCCGGCACCGGTGGCGCGGGCGGGTCGGCCAGAGCCACGCCGGCAGTGACGAGCGCGGCAAGCGAAAACGCAACAACGCGGAACGGACGAAGCATAGGAATCTGATCTTAACTCGGGGAACGTCTGCAAGCCGGCTATCGCCTAAATGTGGCGCGGGTGCGATGGGCCTCTTCGGCTGCTCGTCCGGGGCAAACATCCGTTTGCCCCGGACAATAGCGATTTTCCGGTCGAACCCCTTCCATGCCGGCAAAATTTCGCTAAAACGCGGGCTGACAAAGGCCCGACCGGGCAGGAATGGTTTGATTTGATGTCCGACGACAGTTTTATCCGTGAAGTCAACGACGAGATCCGTCGCGAACAGGCGCAGGCGCTGTGGGACCGTTTTGGCCCAGCCCTGATTGTCGTTGCGATCCTCGTGGTGCTCGGCACCGCAGCCTTCGTCGGCTATCGCTATTGGGACGAGACGCGCGCCAACCGCTCGGGCGATGCGTTCTCGCAGGCGCTGAAGCTTGCCAATGACGGCAAGAACGATGAGGCGCTGACCGCGCTCGATCAGTTGGAGAAGGATGGCTACGGCGCCTATCCGCTGCTCGCACGCATGCGCGGCGCGACCGTCAAGGCGAACAAGGGCGACGTTCCCGCCGCCGTCAAGGATTTCGACGAAGTCGCCGCCGACACGGCCATTCCCCAGAGCATTCGCGACATGGCGCGGCTGCGGGCAGCGCTGCTGCTCGTCGACCATGGCTCGTTCGCCGACGTGTCCAGCCGTATCGAAGCGCTGACATCCGACACCAACACGCTGCGCCACACGGCGCGCGAGGCGCTCGGCCTTTCCGCCTGGAAGGAAGGCAAGACGCAGGATGCGCTGAAACTGTTCGACCAGATCGCCGCCGATGACGGCGCCCCGCGCAACACCCGCGAGCGCGCAACATTGATGTCCGAGCTGATCCGCGGGTCGGGCAGTGCGTCGTGACCTTCAAAGTCGCCATCATCGGCAGACCTAACGTCGGCAAATCGACTCTCTTCAATCGGCTGGTGGGAAGAAAGCTGGCGCTTGTCGACGACACGCCGGGCGTCACCCGCGACCGTCGCGTCCACGCCGCCAAGCTCTACGACCTGCATTTCGATGTCATCGACACCGCCGGCTTCGAACGGCCAAGCCAAGCGGGCGAGTTCGCCAACCGGACCTATGATGCCTTCCGCGCCGCCTTCGACAAGCAGTATGCCGGCAAGCGCATTCCGCTGGAGCTCGGCTTCCACTTCGCGCTGATGAATGACGGCGCCTACTGGAACGCGCTGGAGCGCTTTGCCGGCGAGGTCTGCGTCAAGGCCGATGTCGAATGCATCAGTTTTCGCGATTATGTTTCGCGCCAGGATGCCGGCCAGAGGCAGGTCTCGGTCGGCGGCTGAGCCGCCAACCCGGTTCGTTTCCAACCTCGATCTTTAGGCCGGATCCTCAGCGCCCTGCCTTGCCAGATAGCGCTGGTCGATATCGGGCAGCGGCTCGCCTTGCAGCGTCGCCTCGAAGGCGCGCAGGCGCTTGTGGACCGATTGCAGCTCGACGATGGTCGACCAGGAGGTGAGCAGAAACTGCAGTGAACCGGTCACCTTGCCGAATGCGTTCGAAATCTGGTTCAGCGCGCCGAACGTGATCTTGTGCGCCACCAGCGAGGGACCGAGGATCAGCAGCGAGAAAATGTTGTCGGCCTGCAGGTAGGTGTAACGGACGACGTTGAAATAGATGTAGTGGAAATAGAGCCTGAAATAATTGTGGCGAACATTCTCGAACAGCTCGGCCGTGGTGGCCGGCTGGGCCCGGTCCGCGTGATCCTCGCCGTAGACGAGTTCCTTGCGGTAGGCTGCCTCAACGCGCTGGTTGCGGAACTGCAGCCCTGGAAGTTTCAGACCTGCAACCATGACCGAGATCGTCCCGAACAGACACCAGGCAAGGGCTGCGACAACCAATGGCTGTGGAATCGCGCCGATAATCGGCAACTCGGTGATATGGGCCTGCAACTGGATCATGACCGGCAGGAATGCGATCAACGTCATAATCGACTGGACGAAGCTGGAGCCGAGATCTTCCATGATCTGCGAGAACCGCATCGTGTCTTCCTGGATGCGCTGCGAGGCACCCTCGATATGGCGTAGCCTGCCCCAATTCTCGACGAAGTAGTTGTTCATCGCCGTGCGCCAACGGAAGATCCAGTGACTGACGATGAAGGCGTTGACCACCTGCACATTCATGCCGACCAGGGCGAGCCACGAAAAATCAGCCAATCCGATATAAAATTCGCTGTTGGTCGACTTTCCAGTCCCCGACATCAGCCCCTGCACATAGTCGAAGAAAGGCCCATACCAGGCGTTGACGGCGACGCTGACCTGCACATTGAAATAGATGAAGAACAGGATGACCGCGGTCATCAGGATCGACCAGCGTTGCCATGGATGCGGCGAATACCAGCTCCAGAATGCGTAGAAGACGAGCACGCAGAACGCGAAATAGAGATAGAACCAGAGGAACGGCTTCGATACGAGGATGGCGATGCCGATGATGGGCGGCGCGCCGGCCGCGGCGGGCGGCAATCCGAAAACCGTACCTAATTGTTCACCACCGAAGAACCAGAACAGGATCGCCGCAAGGCTCCAGACGGCGGCCGAAGTGAAGAACAGCTTCGGCTGCGGGAAAAAGGATACGAACACTGTGGCGAATTCCTCGATCTAGGCACAAATCAGCTGACGACAGCGGGCATAAAGTCACACATTAGTGGGAAAGAAAATGCCCGTGCCCGATGCCCGGCACAGCAAGCTCACAATCATGGCGATTTTGGCGCAGCCGACCATGTGATGGCGCCGGAGACGACCAGCACGATCGCGGCTGTGATCGAGGCGAGGAAGAAATCGCCGGACATCTGCGCCAGAAACCCGGCGGCGACCGGCCCGATGATCTGGCCAAGGCCGAACGCAGCCGTCATCAGGGCGAATATCCGCCGCGGCGCGCTTGGCGCCTGCTGCCGGGCGGCCTGCAGGCCAAATGCGGTGATGGCAATGAAGGTGCCACCGAGCAGCACGCCGGCAAGCAGCGGCCCGGTGGCGCCGCCGATGGCGACGCTGGCGGTGACGCCGGCAACTTCGATGAAGCACGCCAGCGCATAGGCGGCATAAAGGCCGGTCCGGGCCGCGATCTTCTGCCAGAGCCAGACTGAGGGAAAGCCCGCAAGACCGGCGACCATCCACACCATGGCCTCGAAGACGCGGCTGCCGCCGCCTTGCCGGACGATGGCGACCAGGAATGTCGCCGTCACCACATAGCCAAAGCCGAACAGGCCGTAGGCGACGATGACCTTGACCAACGACCGGTCCATCCGCAGTGCCGGCTCGCGGGTGGCTTCGCCGTTGCCGAGCGGACCCTCATTGGCCAACAGCGCAACGAGGACGAAACCACAGGCCGAAATCGCCGCCGACCACAGCCAGCCTGCAGCCCAGCCCGAATGCTCGGCGACCAGCACCGCCATCATCGCCGCCGATGCCGCTATGCCGAGCCCGACGCCGCCGAAATGCCAGGCCTGCAGGTCGTTGCGACCGGCAGCCGCGATGTGGCTGAAAACGGTGCTGGCCATGAACACCATGACGAAGGCGCTGGCCAGACCGGCCAGAAAGCGGATAGCGAGAAAGGCCGTCATCGCTTCGGTCAGCCCCATCAGCGCGGCAAGGACCGTACTGGCGCCAAGCCCCGCCAGCATCAGCAGGCGCTCGCGCCCATGCGCCCAGCCGCCCGCCGCTGCCAACGCGCCGACGAGATAACCGAGATAATTGGCCGACGCGATCCAACCGGCATCGGCAGGCGACAGATGCAATTCCTGCATCATGCCGGGCAGGATCGGCGTGTAGACGAAACGGCCGATGCCCATGGCAACCGCCATGGCAATCATGCCGGCGAAGGCGAAACGCAGCGCTGTCGAGGTGGCTGATGTCATTGCACTGCACAATAAGTGCAGGGGTCGCTGAAACAATCGCCATCTGTTGGGCCAGCGCGTGCGCGGGACGTGGTGCTCGCCTCGACTTTCCTCAAGCCGGAACGCTTGGCGGCTGCTCAGCAGCGGCCGCCGGCGTGCAACGGGGCCGTCTCGTGCACTGTCCGCCGTGCCGTCAGCCTGAACGGCACATCGCCCAGTTCGCGTTCCGACATGGTGTTCAGCACCGGATGCGAAAGCGGATCGGTCAGCCATCTCTGCGTTTCGCTGTCCGGGTGCGGCTCATACGGCGTACTCGCAGCGAAAAAGACCTTCAGCGACGACGACAAGATCCTCAGCATTTCCGGCTCCACAGGTCTGTCTCTTCCGATAAAATCCGCCGTTTCGACATGCCTTTCAATTGAGATTTCAGCCGGATCAGTTTAGAAAAACTCAATGGCCATGCTCAACCGCGTCCACCTCAACGGCCTGCGCGCCGTCGAAACCGTTGCCCGTCTCGGATCGCTGGCGGCGGCCGCCGGTGAGCTCAACGTTTCCGCAGCCAGCAGATAAGCCGTACCGAAAAACAGCTCGGCCAGGCGCTGTTCGAGCGAACGGCGAGCGGTCTGGTGCTGACCGAATTCGGCGCCGTCTTCGCGGCCCGCCTTGGTGCTGGATTTCGTGAGCTTTCCCAGGCCGTGGCGCTGGCCGACGAGGCTACGCAATGCACATTGGTGGTTTCGGTGGCGCCGGCCTTTGCCTCGAAGTGGCTGTTGCCCAGACTATCTCGCCACTTCGACCGGCATCCCAACGTGCTGCTGCGCATCGACGCTTCGGTGCGGCTGGTCAATCTCGATCACTCAGACATCGACATCGCCATCCGGCTTGGCGACGGCAAATGGCCGGGCGGGCGCACGGAACTGCTCTTGGCGCAGGAAGTCTTCCCGGTCTGCGCGCCGGCGATTGCCCAAAAACTGAAGTCGATCGAGGACCTTGCCCAGACCTGCGCGATCACCGACGAGCGAGCAATGATCAACTGGGAAAGCTGGTTCGAGACGGCCGGCGTCCCACCTGTCAGCTTCCTCAAGGGTGCGCGTTTCACCGACCCGATGCTGTGCCTGGAATCGGCGATTGCCGGCCACGGCGTGATGCTGGGCTGGCAATTGCTCGCCGCGGATGCGCTGGCCGACGGGCGGCTGGTGGCGCCTTTCGGTATCCGCGCCCAGAGCGGGCTCGGCTATTGGCTGGTGACCTCGTCCGTCAAGGCGGAAAGCCGCAAGGTCCGGGATTTCAAGGTCTGGATCAGGGAAGAGATCGAAGCAACCATGGCGCGGTTCGGGTCCGCAAACCCAAAACCCGCCGGCGCGATCGCGGTGGAAAGCGCCGCGCCGCCGCTCTATGGTAGGTCGGACATCAAACTACGACAGGCAGGATCATGACCACACATTCGCGCGGCGTTTCCGCATCAATCGACCCGGTGAAGCTCGACAGGCTGGCGGAAGTCGCCATCAAGGTCGGGCTGCAATTGCAGCCAGGGCAGGATCTGGTGCTGACGTCATCGATCGCGGCACTGCCGCTAACCAGGCGGATCGTCGAGCATGCCTACAAGGCCGGCGCCGGCCTGGTGACGCCGATCTTCAACGATGACGAGATGACGCTGGCGCGCTACCGCTTCGGCGCCGATGCGAGCTTCGACCGCGCCGCCGGCTGGCTCTATGAAGGCATGGCGAAGGCCTTCTCCAACAATGCGGCCAGGCTTGCGGTGCGCGGCGAGGATCCGTCGCTGCTCTCCGCACAGGATCCGGCGAAAGTGGCGCGCGCCAACAAGGCCAATTCGATGGCTTATCAGCCGGCGTTGGAAAAGATCACCGGCTTCGACATCAATTGGAACATCGTCGCCTATCCGGACCTCGCCTGGGCCAAACAGGTCTTCCCCGGCGATGCCGACGATGTTGCGGTCGTGAAACTCGCCGATGCCATCTTCGCCGCGTCGCGGGTCGATGTGGAGGATCCGATCGGCAACTGGAGGGCGCACAACGCGGCGCTGCGCAGCCGCACCGAATGGCTCAACGGCCATAATTTCCATGCGCTGCACTTCACCGGACCGGGCACCGACCTGACGGTTGGACTGGCGGACGGCCATGAATGGATGGGCGGCGCCTCGACCGCCAAGAACGGCATCACCTGCAACCCCAACATCCCGACCGAGGAGGTCTTCACCACGCCGCATGCGGGGCGAGTCGAAGGCCATGTCTCCTCGACCAAGCCGCTGTCCTACCAGGGCACGCTGATCGACGACATTTCGGTGCGTTTCGAAGAAGGCAGGATCGTCGAGGCCAAGGCATCGAAGGGCGAGGACGTGCTGAAGAAAGTGCTCGACACCGACGAGGGCGCGCGCCGTCTCGGCGAGGTGGCGCTGGTGCCGCATTCCTCGCCGATATCGGCCAGCGGCCTGTTGTTCTTCAACACGCTGTTCGACGAGAACGCCGCCTGCCACATCGCGCTCGGCCAATGCTATTCGAAGTGCTTCGTCGACGGCGCCTCGCTCAGCCAGGACGAGATCGCCGCGCGCGGCGGCAACAAGAGCTTCATCCACATCGACTGGATGATCGGCTCGGACAAGATCGACATCGATGGCGTCCACAAGGACGGCGCCCGCGTGCCTGTCATGCGCAAGGGCGAGTGGGCCTGAGGGTTCCAGCCAGGAGGTGTGATGGCCTTCAAGATCGCGGTCAAGCGTATCTACGAGCCGCCCGCTGCCGATGACGGGCAGCGGGTTCTGGTCGACCGCATCTGGCCGCGCGGCGTCAGCAAGCAAGACGCCGCGCTGACGCTGTGGTTGAAGGACATCGCGCCGAGCGACGAGTTGCGCAAATGGTTCGGACACGAGGCGGTGCGCTGGGCGGAGTTTCAGGAGCGGTATGGCGCTGAGCTGGATGGGAATGGCGCGGCGGTGACGCAGTTGCGAGGCCTGCTGGGTAACGGCAAGGTGACGCTGCTCTACGGCGCGCTTGACGAGGCGCACAACAATGCGGTGGCGCTGGCGGGGTATCTGCGCGGACGCTGAGATTTTATGGCGGTCGGCGGGACAGCGCCCCCCCTCTGGCCTGCCGGCCATCTCCCCCTCAGGTG